>CAZMDM010000501.1:0-16844 GCA_964564775.1 uncultured Desulfonema sp.
TCGATATCCCGAATTTCAATTCGTTCAGGCGACCTTTCGGACAGAAATATCTGCCATGCCTGCTCGAATGCGCTTTCAAGATACTGCACGAATTTCGGCGTATCGAACAGCGGATGCGTCAGACGGTTCTTGGACAGTTTCTGCCGAATACGCTGAAATTCCGAAGCATTTTTATACAGATAAATAATTCGCTGTTCATATTCTTCCAGACTGTGCGTTATCAACTCCGACAGACCGACCGCATTCAGAACGCTTGACGCCACTCGCGATGGGAAATGCCCTCCCTGCAAGGTAATCACCGGCACACCTGCCCAAAGTGCATCGGAGCTTGTGGCATGTCCGTTATACAACAGGGTATCCAAAGCCAAATCCGCAAATCCGAGTCGTGCCAGATAATCTTCTTTCAATGCCAGTTTTTCGGCAAATATCAGGCGATTCGCGTTGATGCCGCGTGCTTCTGCTTCTCTTTTCAGATTTGCCACAGCGGTCGGATATCGGACAGAAAGCCACAGCACGCTTTCGGGAATCTGCCGCATGATCCGCATCCAGACATCAAACATGATCGGCTCGATTTTATAACTCTGATTGAAGGAGCAGAATACAAACGCATTGTCGGGAATCCCTAAATCCTTACGCTGCCAGTGTTTATCCGAAATCGGCTGGATGTGGTTGCTTACCATGTAGGTATAGGGCATCAGAATCACTTTTTCGCTGAAATACTGCTCATGTTCAGGCGGCGTAACAATCTTATCCGTAATGATATAATCGAAAAAATCAGCCCCCGAAGTTCCCGGATATCCCAGCCATGAAATCTGAATCGGCGCGGGGCGGAACGCGCAGATTTCCAAGCGATGATCTTTGGTATAGCCCATCAGATCGATCAGAATATCTACGCCATCGGCATAAATGCGATTTGCTGCTTCCTGATGACTCATTTCCCGAATATCCACAAAATGATCGCACTCCTGTTCGATCCGCTTGCGAAAATAGCTGTTGTCATTTCTGCCGTAAGAATATGCAAATACCCTGAACTTATCGCGATTATGAAGTCCGAACATGCTGACGGTCAGATGTCCGACCGGATGATTGCAGAAATCATTGGACAGATATCCGATGATGATCGGTTTTTCACGTTTATTTCTTCTGCTATTGAAATCGAATCTGCTTCTGATATGTTTCATCGGCATTGCAATATGGTTTGCCCATGACGCGGCGACTTTCAGGTTCATCGCGGGATCGGAAAAACGGCTCAGATGTTCGAAGGGCGTTTCCGGGGCTTTCAATCCTTTCTCCAAATTTTTCTGTGTTAATTCATCCAATTTCCGACCGAATACCGCAAGCTGGTCCCAATAGCAGAGTGCTTGCAGATGCGGAACGAGATTGCTGTATGCTTCGGGAAAATCCGGTTTGATATTGATGGCTTTCTGAAAACAGGAAAAAGCCTCTTCAAGCTTGTCCATGCTTTTATAAACCGTTCCCAAGTTATTGAAAGCTTCCGCCAGATCCGGCTTGATCTCAATGGCTTTTTGAAAAGCGGACATCGCTTCTTCGTATTTGTTCAGCCTGAGATAACAATTCCCCATATTATTATATGCTTCAAACGAATCCGGCTTTACTGCCAGAACTTTGCGATAACAAGCAATTGCTTCTTCGATCTTTCCCTGTGCCAGATAGACATTGCCCATATTGCCGCAGGCATCTGCCATATCCGGTTTCATTTCAAGCGCTTTCCGAAATGCCGCAACTGCCTCATCGAATCGCCCTTCTGCCTGAAGCGTCATGCCCATCCGACTGTAATATTCAGGAGGATAGGTATTAGGTGTCAAGGGGTTAGGTGTTATGGCTTCACACTTCACACGTTGCACGTTGCACGTTGCACTTTGAATTGTTATCTGACGCGGTTTTTCTCCGGCAGCAAAAATCTTCCACATTTCCCGGAATGCTGTTTCCAGATTTCTGACAAAGAGTGGTGTATCGAACAATGGCTCGGTGAGGCGGTTTTTGGACAGTTTCTGGCGAACTTTCAACAGTTCATCGGGATTTTCTGCCAATTTCAGGACAATCGCCTCATATTCCTCAAGACTGTGAGCAATCAGTTCCGGCAGCCCGATGGCGTTCAGCAGACTTGATGCTGCTCTGGAAGGAAAATGTCCGCCTTGCAGGGTAACCACCGGCACGCCTGCCCAGAGTGCATCCGAAGTGGTCGTATGACCGTTGTAAATCCTTGTATCCAATGCCAAATCTGCAAATCCGTGTCGGGTCAGATGCTCTTCTTTATAGGTCAGGCGATCCGCAAAAATCAGGCGATGCTCGCTTACGCCTCGCTTCTCTGCTTCTTTTCTCAGATTATTTTCCGCACGCGGATTTTTCTTCTGAAGCCACAGCACGCTGCCCGGTATCTGCCGCATGATCCGCATCCACACATCGAACAGAATCGGCTCGATCTTGTAAGTGTGGTTAAACGAACAGAATACAAACGCGCCTTCCGGCAATCCGAAATGCTTTCTTTTCCACGGACGATGCGGAATGTTGAGATTTCCGTCTGTAACCTGATAACAATCGGGCAGATAAACAAATTTTTCCGTATAAAACTCAGCATGTTCCGGCGGTGTAACGATTCTATCCGTAAGAATGTAGTCCATAAATTCGCCGCCGGTCGTACCGGGATAGCCCAGATAAGTCGCCTGAATCCGGGCAGGATGCAACGCGAAAATCTCCAGCCATTTGTTTTCGGTATATCCCATCAGATCAATGAGAATATCCACATCATCCTGAGAAATGCGCTTTGCCGCTTCCGTATGACTTAAGCCGGTCAGATCAATGAATCGGTCGCAGGTGTCTCCGATACGCTTGCGATAGCCGGTATCATCATCTTTTCCGAAATAATATCCGATAATTTCAAATTCATTGCGATTATGCAGCCCGAATACGCCGACCATCAGATGAGCGACCGGATGATTGCGGAAATCATACGATAAATAAGCGATTCTGATACGCCCCTTGCCCCTCTCAAGAAGGGATTTCGGATATTGTAACTCATTTTTCAGCCCCGCAATCATGTCGCTGTTCCACGATCTGACCACCGCAAAATTTTCAGCAGGATTCATGCAGCGGGTCAGGTTGACAAACGGGACTTCGGCTGCTTTTTTGCCGGCTTCGATGCCTTTCCGATTCAGACGATTCAAGCCATCTGTCATTTCCTCCAGTTTTGCCCATTCGCAAGCATGTTGCAGTTGATGAAACAAGCTGCCATAAGCTTCGGGAGAATCCGGGTTGAGCTTCAGGGCGGATTCGTAGCAGAGAATTGAATTGTCAATATCCGAGCGTTCTTTATAGACATTGCCCATGTTGAGATACGGCTCCGCGCTGGGCTTTGCCTGAATTGCGCGCTGATATGCGGAAATAGCCTCATCAAGTTTTCCCTGTGCCTGCAAGACCACGCCGAGGTTGTTGAGCGAACTGAGATGATCCGGTTTGACGGCAATGGCTTTCTGAAAACAGGCAACCGCGTCCTCCAGTCTGCTTTGCTCCTGAAAGAGCAAGCCCATGTTATTTAAGACTTCGACATAATCCGGCTTGAGTTCAAGAGCCTTTTGAAAACAGGACATTGCCTGCTCTTTGTTTCCCAAAGCGCGGTATGATAATCCCATGCTGCTGTAAGCCTCAGGATGGCTCGGCTGAATATCGAGGACTTTTTGAAGACAGGAAATCGCATCTTCGTATTTCTTCAGAATTTTCAGTACACCGCCCATATTCAGCCATGCCTCAATATGTGTCGGGCTTAATTCCACTGCTTTCCGATAGACTTCGATTGCCTCGTCATAACGATCCGATACCTGAAGCGCCGCGCCCAGATTGCTGTAATAGGAGGCATTGTTCGGAGCAAGCCGGATTGCCTCACGAATCAGCGCAATGGCGGTTTCATTATCATCGGTCTGATGCGCCAGAACCCCTCGCAGATGCAAAGTATCCGCATGAGACGGATATTTATCGAGAATCTTATCGTAGATGATTTTGGATTCGGCAAATTTTCCCGCCTGATGAAGCTCGAATGCCTGTTTCAATGCAAGTTCGATATTGAAAGACAGGCTTTGTGCCTTATCAACCACTTCGATCTGCTTAGCCGCTTGTCCTGCAACGAACAATTGCCACATTTCCCGATATCCCTGCTCCAGATTCCGAACAAATCTCGGCGTATCGAATAAGGGTTCGATCAGACGGTTTTTGGCAATTTTTTGGCGAACTTTATTCAACAATTCGGGATTTTGAGCCAATTTTATCGCAAGCGCTTCGAATTCATCCAGAGTATGCGTAATCAGTTCGGACAGACCGATTGCCTGCAAAATGCTGGACGATACCCGCGAGGCAAAATGTCCGCCTTCGAGTGTAACAACCGGCACGCCCGCCCACAGTGCATCGGAAGTGGTGGTGTGTCCGGTATAAATCCGGGTATCCAAAATCAGATCGGCAAGATACTGCCGTGACAGATGCTCGGCTTTATCGAGTTTTCCTGAGAAAATCAGGCGATTGGGATCAATGCCGCGCTTTTCAGCTTCTTTTCTCAGATTATCTATTGCCGCCTGATTTCGGTTCAAGAGCCACAGCACGCTTCCCGGAATCTGCTGAAGAATCCGCATCCATACGCCGAACATTTTCGGCTCGATTTTGTAGTTCTGATTGAATGAGCAGAACACAAACGCGTCTTGGGGAATATTGAAATCAGCCCGCGTATAGATTTTGTCCGAAAACATCTGATTATTATCATTTGCCTGATAACACTGCGGCATATACACCAATTTTTCGCTATAAAATCGGGCGTGATCTTGTGGCACGACCACTTTGTCCACGATGGCATAATCGAAAAATGACATGCCTGTGGTTCCCGGATAGCCCAGATACGTTGCGATAATCGGTGCAGGACGCAATGCACAGATCTGCGGGCGGCAGTTTTTGGTATGCCCCATCAGATCGATCAGAATATCCACGCCATCCTGATAAATCCGATCTGCGGCTTCTGAGAAATTCATACTGCGAATATCAACAAACTTATCGCAATCGCTGACAATTTTCTTCCGATGATAGCTGTTGTCATCCACACCGTAAGAATAACAAAACACTTCGAACAGACTTCGGTCATGCAGCGCAAATACGCCAAGCATCAGATGGGCTACCGGATGATTGCAGAAATCATGGGAAAGATAGCCGATGGTGATTTTCCGCTTCTGCTTCCGATGATCAAACGAAAAAGGTTTTTTCAGCCGGGCAACAGAGCTTTCGATATAATTTCCCCAAGATTTGGCAATCGCAAGATTTCTTTCGGGATTCATCTCTTTGGACAGATTGACCAACGGCGTTTCGGAAGCCCGTTTTCCCGAAGCCATTTCCTGATTGACCAACTCGTCGAATCGGGGAGTGAGAGTTTCAACCGCCTCCCACGCACAGATATGCTGAGATAAATGAATGATATTGCTGTATGCTTCCGGCAGATCAGGGCATAATTCCAGAGATTTCCGAAACCAGACAATCGCTTCTTCCATTTTTTTCATATCCAGCAGCGAATTGCCGATGCCGTAAAACGCTTTGTGATCCTTGGGATTCAATTCGGCGGCTTTTTTAAAACTTTCGACAGATTCAAGATATCTGCCCAAACTCTGCAACGCATTGCCCATATTGTAATAAGCGATATCGGATTCGGGGTGGATCGCCAATGCTTTCTGAAACCATGAAATAGCTTCTTCATAGCGGGTCATATCTGAAAACGCGTTACCGATATTATTATGCACCTCTGATAGTTTCGGATTGATTTCAATAGCTTTATAAAGATATGGCAAAGCTTGTTCGGGACGCCCCTGTGCCAGAAAAGTGTTGCCGATATTGATGTATGCCTCTGCCGAATCCGGCTTAAGTTCGATAGCTTTGTGAAAGCAGGCAAGAGCTTCCGAATATTTTGCGGCTTCTTTATAGATGACGCCCAGATTGCTGTAATACAACGGATGCGGGTTGATACGGATCGCGTCTGAGATCATGCCAATCGCCTGATCTCTGTTGCCGGACCGATGCGTAAGAAGTCCTAACAGATGCAATGAATCAGAGTGATTCGGATTGAGTTGCAGGATATTCCGATAAATGTCTGCAGCTTCCCGAATATTTCCCGATTGGTGAAGATTGTAAGCTTTTTTAAATAAATCCGATAAGTTGTCAGTTTTGATACTGGAATAACTCATTACTCTGCCTGATGCTCCTCCGCTGCCTAATATAAATAAACCATATTTACACCGGATGAAAAATAAACTCAATGAAGAATCGATGGGGAATAGGGGGATTCAAAACTGCCGGTATAATAATTAAACTATCTGTATTTTATTAACTGATATGACCTCTTGAATTATTTTATGAAAACATGCTTGATTATTTTGATAAAAAATGTTTTATTACACCTTCATATAATCAGAATATGTCTATATTGAAATTTTCGGGTCCGATAGTATTTCAGGAGGCAGATCATGGAAATAAATATTGAAAATATGGGAGCAGGCACGGGAGAACATCGTTTCGGAAACGGCGAAATGCTCGAATCCGTATCTCCGATTGACGGCAAGATCATCGGAAAAGTTCGCTGCGCCAATGCGGATGACTATGAACAGGTCATTTCGAGGTCGATCGAAGCATTTCAGGAATGGCGCAAAGTCCCTGCACCCAAACGCGGGGAAATCGTGCGTCAGATCGGCAATGCGCTTCGGAATCACAAAAAAAATTTGGGCGAGTTGGTTACGCGGGAAGTGGGGAAAATCCGAGCAGAAGGCGAAGGCGAAGTTCAGGAAATGATCGATATTGCCGATTTTGCCGTAGGACAATCCCGAATGCTCTATGGACTGACCATGCCCAGCGAGAGACCGGATCACCGCATGTATGAGCAGTGGCTTCCTCTCGGAGTTGTCGGTGTGATTACCGCGTTCAATTTTCCGGTAGCGGTCTGGGCGTGGAATGCCATGATTGCCTTGATCTGCGGCAATTCAGTGGTCTGGAAACCCTCTTCCAAAGCCCCGATATCTGCTATTGCAACGATGAATATGGTTTGGGAAGTCTTGAAACAGAATCATCTTCCCGAAGGTCTGCTGAGTATTGTCATCGGCAATCGCAACGATGTCGGCGAGAAAATGCTTCGTGATTCCCGGATTCCTCTGATTTCCGCGACCGGAAGTGTGAAAATGGGGCGGCACATTGCTCAGGCTGTGGCAGGACGTTTGGGCAAAACCATTTTAGAGCTTGGCGGAAATAATGCGATTATCGTTACGCCGGAAGCAGATATGAAGCTGGCGATTCCGGCTATCGTTTTCGGTGCTGTCGGTACTGCAGGGCAGCGCTGTACCACGACCCGCCGCATCATTTTGCATGAGAGCATTTTCGATAAATTTTCGGAATCGCTGATTCACGCTTATCAGCAGGTTCGTATCGGAAATCCTTTACAAGACGGCGTGCTGATGGGACCTCTGATTGACAGAGCGGCTGTAGCAGCTATGCAAAACGGACTTGAGGCGATGAAGCATCAGGGCGGACGAATTTTATATGGTGGCGAAGTTCTTTCAGGCGATATTTATGATACTGGAACTTATGTAACGCCTTGTATCTGTGAAGTAAAACATGATTATCCGATTGTAAGGGAAGAAACGTTTGCGCCGATTCTGTATCTGATCCGATACAAAGAACTTAATGAAGCTATCGCTTATCAAAATGACGTGCCGCAGGGCTTGTCTTCGGCAATTTTTACGAACAATCTGCGCGAAGCAGAAGCATTCTTAAGTTATGCCGGAAGCGACTGCGGCATTGCCAATGTAAATATCGGCACATCAGGTGCAGAGATCGGCGGCGCTTTCGGCGGTGAAAAAGAGACGGGCGGAGGCAGAGAATCCGGCTCTGACTCTTGGAAAGCCTATATGCGCCGTCAGACCTGTACGATCAACTGGTCAAAGAGTCTGCCTTTGGCTCAGGGAATCCGGTTCGGTTCGGAGTGATTTTTGCTATGACAAATTCACGTTTGAAGTTGTATATTTTTGCCGGTATTCTTCTGTTTATTTCGATGGATGCCAATATAAAGCTTTTTATTTACGAATATATTGAAGAATATGCGGCAGTGAGGCATCTTGAGGAAGAGGTAAGCATGTATGAGCGGAGGTATAATGCGCTCAAACCTCTGATTCCTCGCGATGAACTCGTCGGCTATATCACGGATGAAGAACTTGATCCCAGATTCATGCACTTGGCAGGATATTGCATGTCGCCATTTTTCATTACAACAAAATTGGAAAAATGCCGATATGCGATTACCAATTTCGTCAACATCGCATTTAGCAAACAGAGGTTGAAATATGCTCAATCGCTCGGATTTAAGGTGCTTAAGAAAGTCGATGACAGTGCAATGCTGCTGAAAAAGGATTGATAATTAATCATCTACATATTTTGCCCCTGCGATATACAAAAAATTATGAACGGGTACTTATGCGATATTTCCTATAAAGCATTTTGTCAAAAGGAGAGTTATGAGCATTAACACTGTGAATCTGATTGATGATCGGGTCAAAGTCAGGCATGTTCTGGTCAGCGTGTCCGACAAGACGGGTTTGGATGAGTTTATTCCGTCATTGTTGAGAATCAATCCTGAGATTAGATTTCTTTCCACCGGCGGCACTTTCGGCAAACTCAGAGATATTTTGGGTGATAAAGCAGCGTCCTGTCTGATGCAGGTTTCAGATTACACGGGGCAACCGGAAACTCAGGGCGGATTGGTAAAAACACTTGATTTCAAAATTTATCTTGGACTTCTGACCGAAACCTATAACGATGCCCACCGGGCTGATCTGGTGCGGACTCAGGCAGTGGATATCGATATGGTTGTGGTCAATCTCTATCCGTTTCAGGAAACAATCCGTAAAAAAGATGTTACTCCTGAATCTGCGAGAGGCAATATTGACATCGGCGGTCCCTGCATGATCCGCGCGTCTGCCAAAAATTTTCTGAGAGTAGCATCTGTGGTAAATCCTGCCGATTACCCCATGATTGCCGAAGAACTGAAAAAGACCGGCGGATACACCACGCTCGATCTGCGATACGCTTTGGCAAAAAAAGCATTCGCGCACACGGCAAACTATGATCGCGGGATTGCAGACTATCTGTCTCCTCTGCCGCTTGATAAGGTCAAAGCCTGCTATACTCTGAAATAGTTCTGATCCGAAATAAAAAAAACCCGCACAATCGTTGCGATCATGCGGGTTTGAGATCATCGCAGGAATGCACTCTTACGCTTACCGCGGATTCTCGGGATCAAAGATGAGATTGTTATCCGATGGCGGCAGATCGGTCCAATAGGACATCAGCATCATTCCGATCTGCCGAATCACCGGATTCGTATTCTGCAGATAAGCGTTTACCACTGCAAGTGTTTCCGATGTCGGATTTTCATCTCCGGCATAATGAGCTTTGTAAGCTTCGACAATATAGGGAATCATCGGCATTGCCTGTTCCTGAGACAATCCGTAACCGCCCTGTGCAGGCGGAAGCGTCAGTAGATAAAATGCCATTCCGGTGATACCATCTTCCAAGTACGCTTCGGCATAGTCCGGGAAAGTCATCAGTCCGGTGTTGTATTCGATGGCGGTAATATTGCGGCTGGTGATGGAAAGCGTGTTATTCGCATTCATCGTAACTGTCCGGTACGGGCATGGAGATGTAACCAGAGAACCGGTTTCGATATCGGTTAATATGCTGGTTTTTCCGTTATTTTCCCATGTCTTATACACGATATCCTGCGCGTGATAATGTCCGGTGAACACATAAGTCATGCCGTTGTCGGCAAAAGTTTTCGAAACCGTCTGCCAGTTGTCCACCACATATTCTTTGCTCAGATCCGATACAGACTGTCCGGTAAAATGTTCCAGAATTCCGTGGTGCATGGTCCCGATCACGCGTTTGTTTTTACTTTCGGCTTCCGCAAGTTTTGACACGATCCATCTCAGCGTCTGTTCGGAAAAACTTCCTGAAACCACGGATTCTCCGAGTAACCGATTGTCATTATACTTGCACGAATCCATTGCGATCAGCCACAATCCCGGAAACGGTTCTGCCACATAGCTCAGCGATGCCGGATCCCGATCGATTGCCTGACTGTAGCCATAATCCGCATAAATCTGAGCAAACTCTGCCGGAGTTACACTTTCCACGGGCGATGCGGTATCGCCGTTGTAAGACATGGCATGAGGATTGTTCACATCATGATTGCCCGGAATCACATAGACCTGAATGCCCGCGTCTTCGAGTATTTTCAGATACGATGCCGTTTTCTGATGGCTGATCTTTTCGCCGTCTTTGGTCAGATCACCGGAAACAATGACAAATTTTACGGTTTTATCGGCTTTGATCGCATTGACCGCAGCTTTGGCGATAGCTTCGCTTTCTTTCAGCAGTTTCCGATCTTTTGCCAGATAGGTCTGAAACGCGGTTCCGTCTTGGATCAGCAGACTTGAATCGAAGATATGCGGGTCGGAAAAGACCGCAAATACGGGATCGCCGACCCGATAAGTAATGCCGGTGGATGCCGGCGGGGACAGCACCCTTTTGAACGCGGCATATTCCATAAACACTTCCGCATCTCCGAAGCCGGTATCATACCGATAACCTTTGGCGTTTTTCATCACGTCGTATCCGTCTCCGCCGCCCGCGAGATAGGCATTGGTTGCCACGCGATAGACCGTTGTATCATTGAGGGCAACTCCGGTATCAAATTCAACACTGACCAGCCTATGACCTTCGGCTTTGGTTTTATCTGCGGTATAACGGATGCCGGCGACATAAGGAAATGCACCGCTCAATCGTTTGAGTCCGTTTTCCAAAGCTGCTTTGATTTCAGCACCGGTCATTTCCAGAACAAACAGCGTGTTTCCGAAAGGAAGCAACTCATAGACTTTGGCAACCGTCAGATCACCCGCCGGAATATCGATCCGAACTCCGCCCGCATTCTGAATGACCGCATCCACCTTCTGCCCAGCTTTGTTGGCTTTCCATAGCATACCTTCGCATACCAGCGGAGCGATCAGGCTGCCATCCGCCAAAACCACGCCTGATGTATGTGTTCCGGGTTCACGGATATGCAACAGATTTTGGCTGACTGTTGCAACCACCTGTTTTTTCAATTCGTCAATGCCCGCTGTATAAGCTGCCAGTTTGGCTTTTGCCATATTGTCTTCTTTGACCACTTCGATGACCGGACTTGCCTCGATAAAGGCAAGAATTTCGGCTTTTTTCGCGGCATCCACTTCCACCGTGCTGCCCTGATCATTTTTCTGCTTGAAGGTATCGCCCACAATCAGTACGGCATTGCCTCTGCACTGAGTTACCACGCCGTCCTTATCAAACGAGATATTCAGCACTCCTACGGTTTTTCCCCATTCCCATGACTGGACAATATACACATCTTTTCCCGAAGGTCCGGCAATTTTAGTGGGATAGCTTCCCTGCCCCGTCAATCCCACCGCTTTGTAATCTCCCAACAGCGCATGGGTATGTCCGCCAACAATGATGTCAATGCCATCCGCCTGACGCGCCAATTCCTGATCTGCTTCATATCCCAGATGGCTCAGCACGATAATTTTGTTGATATTCTGATCTTTAAGCTCTTTGATCGCTTTTTCGACAGCAGTTTTCGGGTCTGAAAAAACAACTTTATCGCCCGGCGAAGCAATTACTGCTGTCTCCGGCGTCGTCAGCCCGATGATGCCGATTTTTTCTCCATCGATTTCTTTGATGATGTATGGTTTGATCAGACCCTTCAGATTCGGGTCTGCCGAGGCGTCTGTATTTGCGCTCAGAAACGGAAACTGCGCTTTCTGAATCAGTTTTTTTGCCAGAAACTCGGGTCCTTTGTCAAATTCATGGTTGCCGACAGCCATTGCATCGAATTTCATGTCATTCATGAAATCCATGTCAGCAGCACCTTCATACCTTGTAAAATACAGCGTTCCCTGAACCGCATCTCCCGCGTGCAGCACTATCGTGTTCTCGGATTTGCTCCGCACATCTTTGACTTTGGCAGCCAGCCGGGCAATTCCGCCCATATCCAGAGTGGTCTGCACATTACTGAATGTCAGAGATGAGGAGGTTGCCTCAAGATGAGAGTGGGTATCACTGACATGAACGATAGTCAGATTGATGGGTTTGTTGATGGGCTTGGCTTCGGTGTCATCGCTATCGCTGCATCCGCCAATCCAAAGCATACACAGAATCATCAGAACTGCAAAAAACTGTTTTTTCAAATACTTCATCATTTCCCCCTTTTTTCGAAAAAATTCATGATGTTCGAATCGGAGGAATCTATATCAGAAAAACATTAGAAGGATGTTAGCGTATCATTAGAGTTCTGTTTATGATATTCAGGCATACGGGGACGGATAAATACGGGTGAACCGACATGAAAAAAACAGAGGGCAGGAAGATTTCTCCTCCTGCCTTGCTGTTTTACTGCGGTATTTCACAGAAGAAAGGAATATTTATCCCTGAACCATCTTGGTAATTGCCTCGACGATTTCGGGGTTTGCCAGTGTCATTACATCACCGACATCCGTTTTGTTGGAGATCGCGCCCAGAACACGACGCATAATCTTGCCGGAGCGGGTTTTGGGCATATCGGGAACAATCCATACTTTTCTGGGTCTTGCAATTGCACCGATTTCTTTAACGATTGTATCGGAAATCTTCTTGGCAAGTTCCGGTGTTGCCTGAATGCCGGGTTTGAGTGCCACATACATATCCGGCTCTTTGCCCTTGACTTCGTGTTTGACCGGAACAACCGCAGCTTCGGCAACTTCCGGTACGACCAGAGCCGCAGATTCGAGTTCTTTGGTCCCGAGTCTGTGACCGGATACGTTGATAACATCGTCAATCCGTCCCAGAATTCGGACATATCCGTCAGCAGCCACCACAGCCGCATCGCCGGTCAGATAAGGCCAATCTCTCCAATCCGTACTCTTGGGATTTTTACAATATCTGGAGAAATACTGGCGCACAAAGCGTTCCCTGTCGCCCCATATCGTCTGCATCAAGCCGGGCCACGGATTCTGAATACAGATATTGCCTGCTTTTCCTGCTCCCGGAGGAATGACGTTGCCGTCTTCGTCATAGACAATCGGATGAATACCGGGCATTCCGGGTCCTGCGCTGCCGGGTTTCATAGGTTTGATTGCCGGAAGGGTACTACACAAAAATCCGCCGGTTTCTGTCTGCCACCATGTATCCACGATAGCTGCTTTGCCTTTGCCGACCACCTCGTAATACCACTTCCAGACTTCCGGCTCAATCGGCTCGCCGACCGTTGTCATGTGTTTGAATTCATAGTTGTATTTCTGCGGTTCATCCGCGCCAATCTTTCTCAATGCACGGATTGCGGTCGGAGCAGTGTGGAAAATATTGACACCCAGATCCTGTGCAATTCTCCAGCAGCGTCCTGCATCGGGATAATTCGGAATACCTTCATAAATCACCGTTGATGCACACAATGCCAGCGGACCATAAACAATATAAGAATGTCCGGTAATCCAGCCGATGTCTGCCATACACCAATAGACATCTTCGGGATGAATATCCTGAACATATTTGGATGTGCCGGTTACATACGCCAGATAACCGCCGGTGCCGTGACATGCGCCTTTGGGTTTGCCGGTCGTACCGCTGGTGTACATCAGGAATAACGGAGCCTCAGCAGGCATCTTCACAGGTTCGACCCGTTTGCCGTAATATTTTTTCAACAAATCATTTACAAAAAAGTCTCTGCCATCCACCATCGGAGTTGCCGCGGAATATTTGCCCGGATAACGCTGCCATACCAACACTTTTTCGATTTTCTGATTTTCTTTGGCGGCTTCGGCTACCGCGATATCGGCTTTTTCTTTGTGATCCAAAAGCTGTCCACCGCGATAATACGCATCCATCGTGATCAGAACATTACTCTTGGAATCCACAACCCGGTCTGCGGCAGCTTTGCCGGAAAAACCGCCGAATACCTGAGAATGGATGACACCCAATCTGGCGCAGGCAAGCATCGTAATCGGCAGTTCGGCAGACATGGGCATGTGAAGCGTTACTCTGTCGCCGGCTTTGAGTCCGCAGAAATCCTGCAACAATGCTGCAAATTCATTGACACGCACCCACAATTCCTGATAGGTGATATGGTCAACTCTTTCGGTTTCCAACTCAGGAACAAAGTGAATCGCAGTTTTGTTTCTGTTTTTGGCAAGATGGCGGTCAACGCAGTTGTAAGACGCATTGATTTTGCCGCCTTTGAACCACTTGTAGCACGGAGCATCGCTGGTATCCAGAATCGTATCCCAGTATTCATACCAGTCGAGCAGATCAGCATATTCCTTGAAGCAGTTCGGAAAATTGTCCAGACTGAAACGATCATAAATCGTCTCATCGGTCATGTTTGCCTGGGCAATAAACTTGGTGGAAGGATAATACAGCTTTTCTTCCTGCCAGTGTACCGCAATCTCAGCTTCACTTGCTTCGGTTCCGTCTTTTTTTACCTGTTCCGACATGATGACACGCCTCCGTCAATTTAAAAGATTTATGAAAAAAGTTTTGATTATGGTCAGATGAAGATCAAAAATACCCAACGTTTATGCTGTACTCGGACTTATTTTACCGCTGAACTCCGCATAAGACGGTCGTTTGGTGATCTTTGCCAGTGCCACGCCGATAATCAGAAGCACCGCAGAAATATAAAACGCATTATCCAGACTGCCGGTCATGTCTTTGATGGTTCCACCGAGTCTTGCCATGAAAAACCCGATACCCCATCCCATGAATACCAGACCGTAGTTGAATCCGAGATTTTTAGGACCGTAAAAGTCGCCGGTAAATGACGGCATTAGAGAAAGTCCTCCGCCGTACTGCCAATAAGCGATACCTACTGCGACAAACAGGAAGAACACGCTCTGGCTACTGATGATGCTCGGCAGAGCAAACAGACACAATGCTGACAAACCGCAGTTGAGCATATAAGCGTTCACGCGTCCGATTTTATCCGAATACCAGCCCGTACCGACTCGTCCGCAGGCATTGACCAGACCGCCGTAAGAAACCAATATCCACGCGTTTGCCACAAAGAAAGGAATTTTCTTGGCAGCACTGGCAAGAAGTCCGGCAGCATTTGCAATAATCAGAAGACCCGACTGCGTGGTGATGATGAACATGAATACCAGTGCGTAAAACTGCCATGTTTTCATCATATCGCCCGCTTCCCAGTTATGAGAAGTGGTTGCGGATGCCTGCTTTGCAGTCGGAGCGGTTTTCGGTGCCGGAGGAACATACCCTGCAGGCGGTATTTTCAGCATCTGTCCTGCAATGATGACCACTACGGCAAAAAAGATGCCCAAAGCAATAAAACTTCCCGAAAGTCCCATACTGTCAATGAGGTATTTTGCCAAAGGACCGATATACAGTGCTGCGCCTCCGTATCCGCCGACCACCAGTCCGGCAATCAGCCCCCTGCGATGAGGACCGAACCATTTTAATGCCGCCGGCGTAGGCGCTGCATAACCGATACCCATGCCGATACCGCCCAGAATACCGAAACCGATAATCAGACCAGTATAACTTTTCATCAGACCCGAAAGAATACATCCGGCTGCAACAAACAGACCGCCCAATGTCGCGCCGAATTTGGGGCTGATTCTGTCCTGAATACGTCCGCCGGGAATCATAAATACAGCAAACAGAATAACGCACAATGAAAACGGGGTTGCTGCCTGAGCATTGGTCAGATACGTCCATCCTGCATTCAGTCCTGTCATTGCCTGTCCGGCTTTGTCAACATTGGTCAGTTCTTTTCCCCACATACTCCACGCATACAAAATTCCCAGACACAGGTTGATCGCGGTACCCGAAAAGGTCGTTATCCACGCCTGCATAGGTTCTTTTTCAAGCTGCTCCGACATACTACTTTTCTCCTTTCTTCTGTATATTTGTTTTTTTACAAATTCCGCGTTTGATAATGTCGAACGCTATCTCCAGAGTGTCCTGAAGATAGTTCTTTTCTCCGTCAATCACTTTCTTGCTTTCCTCCCATAAGACCAATCCCGAAAACAGTCCCCATACAATATCTGCCAAAGCAACCGGGTGTTTTTCGATAAACTGTCCTTCCGCAATACCGTCTTTGAAAATTTTTGCCATCATGCTCAGGGATTTTCGGGAAAGCTCATTCATATCGGACAACAGCGTGGGAGACAGATTTTTCAATGTCTCACTGGACTGAAGGTGAAACAGGTTGATCAGCATCAGGGAATCGAATTCATATACATCATACAACGCTTCTTTCAATGCCTGAACCTTCTGCTCCGATGTCATATTGTCTTCCGAATTTGCAATATGCTCCAGCCTCAGTTGCAGGTATTGAAGGATTCTCAGAGACAGCGATGAAAAAAGCTCATCTTTATTTTTGAAATACAGATACAGAGTACCGGGGCTGAGTTCTGCTTCACGGGCAATATCTTCCATCGTCGCCTTATGGAACCCTTTTTCAGAGAACACACGTTTTGCAGCGACCAGTATCTGCTGGCGTCTTCGTTCTCTTTCTCTGTCTTTGCGTTCTTTAATCCCCATAACTAAATAAATACCGTTCAGTTGTTTGATCTGACTATGCAACATATTTTCTGTTTAGTCAAGAAAATAAATTTATTTTTTTTTATTAAATAGAATGAATTTTAATTATTTTTAAAATATAATTATTTCCATTAACTTGTAAATTCATATTCTTGTGTTTAAACACATCTTACCCTTCCCAACAACCTACTCTTTTTTCA
>CAZMDM010000502.1:0-6484 GCA_964564775.1 uncultured Desulfonema sp.
TTTTGTTGTGCGGGAAATATCTTTTTTGAAATTCAGATATATCCCAGTAGTCGGTATAAGCTCACAAATTCCTGTTTTTCTGCGATAAACAATCATCGAAAGATGCGCGCCCGCGTGCTGAAACCGCCCTTCTCCCAGATATTTCAGTGCGGTGAATGTCATGAAGTGGTTCTCGTTCAGGCGTTCACGGACATTTTTGTACAAGATTTCATTGATCATCATGACAAGATTTCGCGGATCGCTATCCATATTGGTGGTAACAGTCGTATGGACTGTCTGTGCCATCATCATGATCAGTCCGGGCGTAACTCCGTGACCGGACACATCGCCGATGGTAAACCACAGATAGCCGGATCGGTCGAACGCGACATCATAACAATCTCCGCCTACATTTTCCGCAGGAAGCATGTCCGCAGCAATTTCCAAATCCGCGTGAAGATTTTTCACCGAGCGCGGCAGAAGGGAGGTCTGAATTTTTCTGGCAAGCTTCATCTCTCCCCACAGATGTTTCAAAGCGATGCTGAGTTCTTCATTGGCTTTGTTCAAAGCCTCATTGCTTCGAACAAGCTGCTCTGTCCGTTCCTCGACTCGCTCTTCGAGTTCCCGGTTGAGATTGGTAAGCAATTCCTCATTCTGTCTCAGTCTGAGGTTCTGAAAGGCAAGCTTGGATAGCTGATTTGCAAATAAAAAAAGCGAATTACAGACATTCTTGAACTGATCGGTTGACATCTTGGTTACCTGTTCCAATGCGTCGCGGAATTTTTCTCTGTCTGCTCCGATTTCATCCGCATATTTCAGCATCTCCTCGTCATTTTGAGTCTCATTTCTTACCTGCCCGATCAGCCAGTTGGCAATATGGATATCTCCGACACTGATGCCCGCACCGCCGTCCCAGAGTCCTCCGCTCAGACAGGGCTGCATGATCGGTCCGCTAGGATTCTGTCTTCCCAGTATCGCGTCGGATTTCATGCAGTTTGCCAAACCTTTCGGTGTCTGGCGGATAATATCCATGCAAAGCCGGCAGAAATTGCTCGGTTTGGTAATCGGTGTTCCGTCAGGTTCGGTAATGATCGAAGCAACATCGGAAGCAAGTGCGAAAGCATCCTGAATTTTCTGAATTTCATCCAGATCGAAAAGATCGGCAAACTTCAAGGTATTTTTCATATCAGCCTCATGGTTTAAATCTTTTTACGGTTGATCCCATCGCATTATTTTTCTTATTGCTGCACAGGCTTTCATCCGGCACGGAAGTACGGACAGACGGAACGTCCATATTCCTTATGATTAGCGGATATATCACAAAGAAGCCTACGGTAAAACAAAAAATAAGCATTTTACCGGCTTGATCTGCAAAGCCGATCAAAAACATTTGACTTCTCCGTAATTTCAATGTAATAGCATATCTCCATGAATTACGATCTTACCGTATGCTCACTGGGAAGCGGAAGCCGGGGAAACGCCACGTATATTTCGGACGGAAAAACTTCTGTGCTGATTGACGCGGGATTTTCTGCCAAAGAACTGGAACGCCGCATGTCGTTAAAAGGGATTTTGCCCGAATCCTTAAACGCGATTGTCATCAGCCATGAACACGCGGATCATGTCAACGGCGTATCTCTGCTTTCCCGGAAATACAATATCCCGGTCTGTGTCAGTTCCGAAACCTATAAGACTGCAAGCTCGAAAATCGGAAGTGTTTTTGAAATCAGGCAGTTTGTTCCCGGATCGTGCTTTGCCGTCAATAATCTAAGCATCCATCCGTTTTCAATTCCTCACGATGCCAAAGACCCATGCGGATTTACAATTCGCCGCAACGGAACCAAAATCGGAATTGCAACGGATTTGGGCATTGCCACCCATGTTGTCAGAGAGCATCTCAAGGGATGTCGGGTACTGATACTGGAAGCCAATCATGACCCGGAAATGCTGATGAACGGTCCTTACCCCTGGTTTCTGAAGCAGCGCGTCAGAGGCAGAACCGGACATTTATCCAACCATGATACGGCAAGGTTGCTGAAAGAGATTCTTCATGACGGATTGACGCATGTGGTATTGGGGCATATCAGCCAGAAAAATAATACGGTGGAAAAAGCTTTGAGCATTGTCGGAGAAGCGATCAATGCTTCCCGCATTACTCTTTGTGCCTCTGTTCAGGACAAAGTTGGCGAAATAATGCGGGTCTGATATCAAAGATGCGAAGAGGAAAACACGGATGAACCATGCGACTGCCATTTTGGAAACCACGCTTCGCAAGGGCAGCGGACATTTCACCCTCAGTGAAGCGGCAGCCATCACAGGATTTCCGACCGATACGATCCGAGATGCTCTGGATACCCTGATGCAAAAATATGTCTGCCGGCTTCAGGTAACAGAAAATGGCGATCTGATTTATGATTTCGGGAAAAAAATCCGGCGCAGGGGACAAAAAAGCTTTGCCGAAATCATGAGCGAAATCGGAGACCGGCTGTGGAAGATTTTCACAATCATTTTCAAAATATGGATTGCCGTAACGCTGGTGGTGTATTTCATCCTCTTTGTTATCATCCTGATTGCAATGCTGTTTTCAAAAAAAAGCGATAGTTCCGATGATAAGATTTTCGGCTCTCTGTTTGATGCGTTCTGTTCGATTTTCCGGTGGACAACCCATACGGGAAACATTTTTTATGAAAAAGACCGAAGCGGGTATCGGTATAAGAAATATAAGCCCAAGTCCTCGGTGCTGAATGAAAAAAAGAAAGGGTTTATCGCATCGGTCTATGATTTTGTGTTCGGTCCCGCAAGAGTAAATATCGATCCTCTGAACAACGAAAAAGAAGTTGCAGCATATCTGACAGAGCAGAAAGGTATTGTGGTGGTTTCCGAACTCCAAGGCTTGGCAGGCTGGACATTTTCTCAGGCACAGACATTTTTTACCGATTGTCTGGTGCGGTTTCAGGGAGAAGTAAAAGTCAGTGATAATGGTGTGATGTACGGGGAATTCGACCGGATTCTGCGCGGCATCGGAAAAGCGGAACTCGGAAAAATAATATGGTATTGGGATGAATACGAACCGGAGTATGAGCTTACCGGAAACACCGCAGGCAGAAATTTTGCTATAATATTCATGAACGCGTTCAATCTGATATTTTCATTGTATATGCTGGATAGTTTCAAACAGACGGGACCGGAGCAGATTTTTCTGGGATGGATTCCTCTGATTTTTTCTGCGCTATTCTTTCTGGTTCCGCTGATGCGTCTTCCCAAAGTTCTGATATCCCGCCGTAAAAGACAGGTCAGCAATATCCGCAAGCGGATCTTCAAGGTGATTTTTCAACACAACAGAGAAGAGATCAGTGTTGATAAGGTTACGGAGGCAGTCAACAGCAATGCGGCTGAAGAAGCATTACCCAAAGAGACGATTGAATCCGTAATGAGAGAACTCTCTCTCGATCTTGCCGGTGAAACTGTTATTTCCGAGCAGAGCGGAGAAATCCTGTATGCGTTTCCCAAAATCCGAGATGAGTTGGAAACTGTGAAAACCATAAGAAAACAAAAACGCATCGAAGCCGAATTGGGAGATATTATTGCCGATTCGGATGAGTAATATTCGATAATATTGATGCTGAAACAGTGCAGAAATATTTTATGAAAAAATGCTTGACTATTTTTAAAATACAGTTATAATCATTTTTAACGTTTGTCTATAGTTGACAGGCGGAGTTCGTTACTGAAGGAAATACCCATTTTGTCAAAGTGGCATACCGGAAGTTAGGAACTACAAATAATTTGATTGACAGGAGAATGTCACAATGGCTAATGGAATCGTAAAATGGTTTAATGACAGCAAAGGCTTTGGTTTTATTGAGAAAGAAAGTGGCGGAGACGTTTTCGTCCACCATACAGGAATCAATGCTGTCGGTTTCAAATCTCTCAAAGAAGGCGACCGGGTAAAATTCGACATCACAAAAGGACAAAAAGGTGATGCAGCAGTAAATGTTACTGTTGTCTAACCATAAATTCTGAGATTTCCAAGGGCATGTCTCTTCATAGGGGAAATGCCCTTGGTATTTTTATTTGATACAGCGATACGCTTCCGAAATCGCTTCACGGACATTATCGGACGAAGTTCCTCCGAAAGATTTCCGGCGCTCGATCATCTGCTCAAGCGCAAGAAACTCGAAAATATCCGCGTCAATCGCATCGGAAAAGCGTTTCAAATCCTCAAGAGAAAGCTCGTGGAGTTCTTTGTTCTGAGATATTGCATACGCGACCGATCTTCCGGCAATTCCGTGCGCTTCCCTGAACGGTATCCCTTTCGAAGCCAGATAATCTGCCAAATCCGTGGCATTCAGAAACCCGCTCTGTGCGGCTTGTCTCATTCTTTCTTTTTTCACGGACACATTGGGCAGCATGGCAATATATACTGCGATACAGGATTTCAGCGTATTGACCGCATCGAACAGAGGCTCTTTGTCTTCCTGCATATCCCGGTTATAAGTCATGGGCAGAGATTTCATAAGGGTCAGAAGCGAGATTAAGCTTCCGAATACCCGCCCGGTTTTGCCCCGAACCAACTCGCACACATCCGGGTTTTTCTTCTGCGGCATGATGCTGCTGCCGGTGGTGAACGCGTCCGAAATTTCGATAAACGCATATTCGGATGATGACCACAGAATCATTTCTTCGGACAATCGCGAAAAATGCACCATGCACAGGCTGGCATCAGATAAAAATTCAATGACAAAATCCCGATCCGCCACGCTGTCCATGCTGTTTGCGGATACTTCGGGGAAATTCAAAAGCTTTGCCGTGTAATGCCGGTCAATGGGATAGGTTGTGCCTGCCAATGCCGCGCTGCCCAAAGGCATGACATTGATACGCTTCAGGCAATCCGCAAACCGTGCGGCATCCCGCGTGAACATTTCATAATACGCCATGAGATGATGGGAAAACAACACCGGCTGCGCGCGCTGAACATGCGTATATCCGGGCATCACGACATCAAGGTGCTGATCGGCAAGATCAACAAGGGTTTTTCTCAATGTATTCAATAACTCTATGATTGCCTGAGTTTCAGCACGAAGATACAGACGGATATCCAAAGCCACCTGATCGTTTCGGCTTCGTGCTGTATGAAGTTTTTTTGCCACATCTCCCACAAGCTCGGACAGCCGGGATTCGATGTGCATGTGAATATCTTCGAGACTGTCATCGTAGCGAAATGCGCCGGATTCGATTTCCGCCTTTACTTGGATCAGTCCTTCCGCCAATATCTGTGCTTCATCGTCCCGAAGAATGCCGATTTTGGCAAGCATCCTGCTGTGGGCAATACTGCCTTCGATGTCATACGCGTATAATTGCTTATCGAATTGAACAGAGGCAGTGAATGCCTCGACCAGTTTGTCGGTTTTTTCTGAAAATCTGCCATCCCACGGTTTTTCAGACATGAATCGCCTCTTTGTGAACTTTTTTTATTTCTCAGGGCTTCAAATCCACAGTGATCTGAGCCGCTTCCTCTACCCGCAAAGATACATGATAGCCTTTGACAATCAACTCCATCGGATCTTTGAGCGGGGCATATTTTTCCACATAAATTTCCGTGCCTTTCAGTATTCCCATTTCAAGGATCCTGCGGCGCAAGGCTCCGTTTCCTCCCACTTTTACCACTGTCGCACTCTGAGATTCTCTCAAGTCGCTCAACTGCATAAACTCTGTTCCCTTGTATATGATTGTGTACCGGATACATTCGGTTTTCGAAAAGTTCATTCGAAGTCAGATTACATTATCATAGTAAATCGGATTCAGCAATAAAGACCAGATTTTTTTCAATCCTTCAGACAGGCTTTTTGTTTGACTTTCGGAGCAGAGTAACATAAAAATACAGATTGAAATCCCTAATTAAGGTTCGGATTTCAATTCAGTTTTTTTGATTCGGAGAACAAATTGGCAACAGAGATACGGCTTCAGAAATTTCTTTCTATGGCAGGGTGCTGCTCCAGACGGCACGGAGAAGAATATATCCTCAATGGTCGGGTTCGGGTGAACGGAGAGATCATTTCGATTCTCGGCACAAAAGTTGATCCTGACAAAGATGTGGTCGAACTCGACGGTCATATTCTGAAGCCTGTCGGAAAAAAGATTTATACCGCACTCAACAAACCCATCGGATATGTCAGCAGTTGCGAGCAGCCGGGCGATAAAATCGTATTGGATTTGATTCCGATGGATGAGCGGGTGTATCCCATAGGCAGATTGGATAAAGATTCCACAGGACTGCTGCTGCTGACCAATGACGGAGAACTCCACAATCTTCTGTCGCATCCGTCCTTTGACCATGAAAAAGAGTATATTGTTACTACAGATCAGCCCTTGCCTGACGGTGCGTTGAGGCATATTGCACAAGGGGTTCCGATGATGGGAACCAAAACCCGCCCCGCGGTGGTGAAGCGGATTTCACCGACCCGATTCCGTATTATCCTGAAAGAAGGCAGAAATCGCCAGATTC
>CAZMDM010000503.1:0-6216 GCA_964564775.1 uncultured Desulfonema sp.
GCCATTCGGAACGCTGGTGCCGGTAATATTCGGGATCGGGCTGTGTCACGGATTGGATCGCCATTCCCCGCATGGCATTGATGCTCAGAAGCATCAGGGTTTCGATCTGAACATCGCTGCCGTTTTGGGTGGTGAAATACATTTTCCATGCGCGGGACATGGATTCATGAAAATGTTCCAGAACAGGGGTCAGGCGTTCCCGCAGTTCTTTGTCGGTGCGGCATGCCACATTGAATTCCAGCCATACATCCCGATGTCGTCCCGTGTAAAAACGATTCCAGATAAAATCGAACAGATTTTCCAGACTCAGATTTTCCGGGTCAGCATACTTTGCTTTCTGCCGGGTTACCCGGATTGCCTGTTCCAGAATATATTCTGCCGCCGCAGCAACCAGTTCCATCTTGCTTTCGAAATGATGCCGCCATGCCCCGCGGGAAACCCCGGCTTTTTCCAGAATCCGGGAAAGAGACGCTCCGTGATATCCGAATTCCTGAAGACAATTCAGCGTAGCCTCGATCAGGCATTCACGGGTGTGCGCGCTTCGTTCCTCCTGAGTTCTGCGGGGCTTGTGATCTTTTCTCATTTTCCCTTCACCAGTTGCAACCCCATATCATACGCCTTCAGGTTGATTTCCACTTTCGAAGACGGCATGGTGGCGGAGAGAACCGCTTCGAAATCCTGCCGATCAAGGGGCAGTCCGTCAAATCCGGCAAGCGCGCCGATCATCATAATGTTTCCGAAAATGGGATTGCCCAGTTTCATTGCCTCATCTGTGGCGTTGATGAAACAGGAAGATGCCGACAATCCCCGGATATGTTTTTCCAGTTCCGCGAGACTCGGATAATTCTGAATTCCCGTAATCACGCCTACGGAATGAATGGGACGCATATTGCACAGGACACGAATCTTCGGATTTCCGTAATCCATAAGAACCCGCAACGCTTCCGTAGGTTCCAGAGCCACGACAATATGTGCCTTTCCTCTGGGAATCTGGGGAGACCAGCCTCCTTCCGCAGAAATCCGCAGGTGGCTCATGACGGAACCGCCCCTCTGGGAAGCCCCGAAAGTTTCACCGATGGTAACGTGAAAACCTCTAAGTGAAAGCATATTTCCAACCATGCGGGAAGCCAGCACATTTCCCTGTCCGCCCACGCCGGTGATAATCAGGTTGTAAGGATCATAAGGCAATGTCCGATTCATCATGCCACCTCCTTTTTCTCGATTGCGCCCGCCGGGCAGATGGATGCACAGAAACCGCAGCCCGAGCAGATCACCGTATCAATCCGGGCTTTTTTCTTTTCCCGATCCCAGATCATTCCCGGACAGCCGAAAATACGGGTACACAGACGATTGCATCCGCAGTTTTCGCCCAGACATTTCTCTTCCCGGACAGACATGTCAAAGAGTTTCCGGTTTTTCTTTTCAGGACTCAGCGCGCAGATCTGCCGAAAGATAATTACATGAACTCCCCGGCGGTTCTGTATGGTTTCCAGCAGGGTTTTCTGCGAGTTTCGGGCATCAAACGGATCACAGATTTTCACATCCGCGCCCATAGCCCGGCAGACTTCGGCAATATCCACAGCCGGGGCATCCGCACTCAGGGCATCTCTGCAAAGTCCGGGATGGGGCTGAAATCCGGTCATGCCGGTTCCGCTGTTATCCAGAATGATCAGGGTAATGTCGGAACGGTGATGTACTGCATTGACCAACGCGGGCATGGCCGCATGAAAAAACGTGGAATCTCCGCACACGGCAAGCACGGGCTGATCCATTCCGAACTGCCGCAGTTTGCCGAAACCGGAAGCCACACCGATTCCCGATCCCATCGAATGAACCGTTTTCAGAACGCTGTAGCCGCTGGGAAGCATTCCGAGAGTATAGCAGCCGATATCACCGCATACAAAACCTTCCCGGTTATCCAGTTGAAGCACCCGGCGGATAGACCAATAGGATGCCCGGTGAGGACAGCCCGCGCAGAATGTCCAATCTCTGGGCGGCGCGTTGAAAAAAACCGACAGTTTTGCCTGTTTTTCATAAGCCTCTTCCATACCGGTATAGGGAATATTCAGAATTTTGGACAGAGCCGCAGTTACCAGATCAGGATTCAGTTCACCCGCAGAAGGCAGGCTTTTGTCCCGCTTGCCGAAAAAGGTTCTGACACCGATGCGGGGAGCCAGTTCCGCAGCAAGAATTTTGACATTTTCTTCCAGAAAAGGAATGACTTCTTCCACAATCAGGATTTTTTCGCTGTGTTGCAGATGCTTTTCCAACAAATTGGACGGAAGGGGCCAGGTGCATCCCAGCTTGAGGATTCCGACCCGATCTCCGGCATTCAGGAGCCGGACAGCCTCCCGGGTGTAGAGATAGCAGGCTGAAGCAGTAATAATCAGAAGTTCCGGTTTTTCCGGTCCCGAATAGCTGTTAAACGGAGCGGATTCGAATCGTTCCACGGCTTTTTGCAGTTTTTCCTGTTGCTGCCCGTGCTTATAGGCAACCGGCGCGCTCATAACCACCCCTTCCATAGGATCGAGGATAAACCCGCTGTGCCGAAATTCTGCACTCTTTTCCGGCTTGGGAATCGCGCCTACGGTTACATTGCCGCTGGCATGGGACAGCCGGGTTACGCTTCTGACCATAACCATTGTCCGAAGCTCTTCGGATAATTCGAATGCCCATTTCATCATGTCTTTGGCTTCCTGAAAATCCCCGGGTTCCAGCAGGGGGATTTCCAGAAGCCGGGCAAAATGGCGGGATTCGCCTTCATTGACACTGGACAGCGCGCCCGGATCATCGCAGGGAACCAGCACCATTCCGCCCCGGATACCTGATCCCGCCAAGTGCAGCAGAAAATCCGATGCCACATTCACGCCGTTCTGCTTCATCACGCACAGGGAACGCAGACCCGCAAAAGACGCGGCAGCCGCGACTTCCGCTGCCACTTTTTCATTCACCGACCATTCCACATAAATACCGGCTTTATCTGCCACTTTTGCCAGATTTTCGATGATTTCCGAAGAAGGAGTTCCCGGATACCCTGCAGCCACCCGGACTCCGGCTTCCAGCGCGCCTCTGGCAATTGCCTCATTTCCCATGAACAGATGGCGGGTTCCTTCCTGAGCATCTATAATTGCTGACATGCTGCCTCCTTTTCCATAAGCTTCCGAAATACCGGTTCCGGCATTCGAATCGCGGCACGCTTGCCTTCTTCCGTATTGACAAGCCCCTTTTCCGATGCCAGACAAATGGCGCGATGTTTTTTATGGGTCGCGGCATTGCGAAGATTTTCCAGATGTTCTTCCGGCATCGCCTCTGTCATCAGCCAGCCTTGTTCACAGGCGTTTTGCACGATTTCTTTTCCTCTTTCCGTGCGGATGATAAGTGTATTCCATCCGGGTCTGCCTTCCACGGCTCCTACGGAAATATCCGCCCATTCCGCAGTCATATCCGGGCAGATGCCGCAGCTCTGGGGAATCATGGCTCGGATTTCCACCAGAGGAATTTCCATTCTTTCATTTTCGCTTTCAATGACCATAATTTCTGCCGGAGGCGGCGGAACGTCCATTTTTCGAATAGTTTCCGGCTTCACAAGTTCGGAAAGAAACGCGGCAAATCGCCGGGTATCCAATGCCCATGTGCAGAAAAGTCCGACAGACAATCCCACCCGATCCTCGAAATCCGGCATATCGAGAGGATTGGCGCGTATCTGTGCCAGTGCCGTCATCTGGCAGGGCGTTCCCACCACTCCGATACGGCGATATCCGTCTTTCACGCCCCGGTTGAATGCAGACAGGGTTGGCGCAGCCATGTATTTGGATCCCGCGCAGTTCAGAACATCTCCGGGATTCGTTACCAGCCGTGGAGTCGGAATTCCGTTTTCCTGCCCCGTCAGTACAGCCGCATCAATCAGACCTTTTTCCAAAGCAAATGCCATCAACGCCGAAACCGTGCCGCCTCCCTGAAAAACGCCTGTCGCCATTTTCTCTCCTGCTTTGGATGAAAGGATTTCCGAATAATTCCCAAGTGCTTTTCCTTCGTAAGTTTTCCCGAAAAACCGGAGAGAAAGCGCATCCCAATCCACCTCGGTTTTCGGGCAGTGAGCAAAACAGCGTCCTTCCTTCCGGTCACAGGGAAAGATACGGGCTGTTTTGCCGAAATAGTTTTGAAAATAAGGGCAGAGTTCCGTACATGCCCCGCACCCGATGCAGAGACCTTTTTGAATCACATCTTCGAAAAGTTCGTTGGAACCGAAATTTTTCATGGTATTCCTTTATGGTAAGCCCCGTTGTAAAGAAAAGGATAAATACAATACCGACTGATCGGTATGTTTATAATTCGAAGCATTGCTTTGTGTCAATAGTAATGTCTCGGAAAAGTATGACCGTTTTTTCGGATTTTATATCATATCTTATTTAATTTACTAAATATCTGTCTCATAAGAATTCTGACTTCCTCGATCCGAAATAAATAAGCCGTCATCAGAAATACGCCTGAAAACACAGCTGTTGTGATGATACAGATGCCCAAACTGCTGAAAAATCTGGAAGAATCCATTGCTGCAAGATAAATCTGTCTGAATTGTTCCAACCACAAACCGATGATGAGGCTGAACAGTGTGATTTTTCCGAGAAAAGCATATACATTCCGGCTGTCGTGATTTTCGGATCGCCGATTCCACAACGCGTATAACAGCAAAACCTGAAACATTGCTGACAGGGAGACCGCCAAAGCTATGCCGGATGCGCCCATGAGTTTCATGCCGTAATAATAGACCGGCAGACTCAGAATCACCGTAAGCGTTCCGAAAATCGCAGGAAACAGGGTATCCTGAACTGCATAATATCCCCGAACTACGATGGTTTGAAACGCAAATGCGACTGTTCCGAGCAGCAGATACGCGAGAACTTCGGCAGTCAGTGCGGTTGCCGCAGCATCGAATTTTCCCCGTTGGAATAAAATCAGCACGATTTCTTTTCTCAAAACGATCAGCAGAGCGGAAAACGGAATCACCAAAGCCAGATAACGCAGAGTATTGTTGAGAAGCCGATTCATTTCAGCCAGTTTGTTTTCCGCCGCGAGTCTTGCCATAAACGGAAAAGATGCCACACCGACCGCCTGCCCGAAAAATCCCACTAGCATCAGCATGACCCTCAGACCGTAGTTCAGTGCCGAAATACTGCCTTTTTCAAGATAAGACCCGAAAAATTTAAGAAATATTTCTGTGGAAAAGGTCATGGTTAGTCCGACCATCAGAGGCAGTGTCAGAAGGATATAGTTTTTAAACTGCGGATGTCTGAAATCAAAGCATACTGCGTACTTCATGCCGACCTGTTTCGCACCTCGCCATTGCAGCGCAAAATTTCCGATAAACGCGCCGCTCAGTACACCATACGCAAACCCTTCCATGCCGATATATTTTCCCCAAATCATGCCGCATGCAATGATTCCCAAATTGTAAATCAGCGGAGCCAGTGCGGGTATGGCAAACTTTTCTTTGGCAAACTGAACCGCGGTGAATAATCCTCCGGCAAAAAAGAAAAACTGGGCAGGCAGGATAATGCGGGTCATGCGGACGGCAAGAGATTTTACTATCGGGTCTTTCAAGCCCGGAGCCAGCAGATGAATCAGTTCGGGCGCGAATACGGAAGCAATCAGAATGCAGATTATCAGAATGCTTCCGAACATCGTTAAAATAATGGAAAAAACTCTCCAGCCCTCTTCTTCATTCTCGGTTGCCAGATAAAGAGAAAAAATCGGGATAAAGGTTACGGATAAAAAACCGCTTGCCACGATATGGTTCAGAATTTCGGGTATGACAAACGCAACCTGATACGCATCAACACTGCCTCCAGTGCCACCGATATAGGCAATTGCCATTTCCCGGAACAACCCGATAAGCCGGCTTAAAAATACAGATGCCATCATTAGCAAAGAGGCAAGCCCGATTTTTCCGAATGAAGCAGATTTAATCATAATATTGAGTACTACAAATTCGCTATCAACTATTAATATTTGCCCAGTGAAATCCTGCAACAGATTTTACAATCTCACCTTAGGCTGTAATTTTCAAAGGCTCTGATTTTCCGCAGATCCGCGGATTTTCCCGATCTGAGGACAGATACGCATTTCAAGCCGTTTATACACAGACAGATCAAATTACTGCGTAAGGTGAGTAGTAACCAGACATCTTTAACACAGATATTTTATGCCGTACATCAG
>CAZMDM010000504.1:0-3140 GCA_964564775.1 uncultured Desulfonema sp.
TCACTGTGCAATGTGTTTACTCTTCATCGTTTTTAATTTATAAACGCCAGTCATTAATCATCTTGCAATTTTAATAATACTTTCTTCGGTTGAAATCATCATATCCAATTGGCTCGTTAATATCAGCAGCCTGCCCAAAGCCCTCAGACGCTCGGCAGTAGCATCAGCTTCGCGTTTGGCAAATCTTGCCCATACCCGATCTCCCTGAACTTCGGTCAGAAATCCGGTTTTTTCCAGAAGTATCTGAATCAGGCGTACCCGGCGATTGCGGCGGACTTCATCGGCTGCACCGCCCTTGAACTGAAAATTGATATAGTTTTTGGTCGGCGTCAGTCCGCAGTACGCATCCAGTACGCTGTAATGATATCCGACACGGGAGCTGAAATTCAGATATTTATCCGAGATGATGGCATAGCTTTTATCTCCGAATCGCTCGGATGCCGCGTAGGGAGATGAAAGCAGTTGCTGGCTCATTACGGACATAAAGCCCCTGACTTCCACAGGTCTCGGCTCCAGAAACTTCAGGTCCAGCATTCCCGCGACCAATGCTTTGAACGGTGCGGACACTACCTGTTCGGTATCCACTTTGCTGGCGCTTTCCGAAACATCTTTCAAGCCGTCTCCCAGATCGATCACATACAGATCAATGGGCAGAGGCGCTCTCAGTTTCAGGGAAATACTGCCCTGATCCGACACCAGATCGCCGATCTGAAACAATTCCTGATAGGAAAATTCATGAATCAGCCGCATAATATCATGGATGGTTTTGCAATATTTTGCTGCAAAAAACTCCGACTTGGGGTCTGTAAGATTGAGCGGAAGAATCATCTCCGACAATTTTTTCAGCGTGTTATAGACTGGCGTTTCTTTCATGAACGCGCCTTTGTGTATCTTCATTTCCAGCAACTCAGGCACTTTGCCGTTATACACTCTTGCGCCGTAAGCATCTACGGTAACAATTTCGCCGGGCTTCAATATGGCTGTAGCTCTATGAGTATTCAATACTGCCGGAACTTTGAATTCTCTGGCAAGCGATGCCATGTGTCCGGTAACACTGCCGGAATCCGTTAAAATTGCCTGTGCTTTCGGCATGATAATCACAAATTGCGGCGATGAATGTGGTGCAACCAGAACGCCTCCGTCCGGGAAATCGCTCAAATCTTCCTCAGATCGCGCCCAATACACGGGACCGCATCCGATGCCCGGACACGCGACACTGCCTTCTTCGATCAGCAGATCATATCCGGGAATCGGCGGGTTATTTTCAGCAGAAACTTCGGCTTCGATACGGAGCGGACGGCTTTGAAGCACAATCACATTATTTTCATCATCGATTGCCCATTCAATATCCTGCGGACATTGAAAATGTGCCTCCAGCCGCATGGCATATTCCGCAAGCATGACTGCCTGATCTTCACTCAGACAGGGACGGCTTTGAATTTCAGGAGCGACCTGATCTTCGACCAGATACCCATCGGTTTTGCTGACCAATCGCACAGCTTTGGGAAATATTTCGGATTTCAGAAGCTTGGGATGATCCTCTTTGGACAGGGTATAAGTATCCGGGGTTACCACACCGTCCACCGCATAAGGTCCGAGTCCCCAAACCGCATTGATGATGATTTTGTCTTCCAGATAATTGAACGGATGGCGGCTGTACATGACGCCGCTGACTACCGCATCCACCATTTCCAGACACGCGACACTCATGGCAGCTTCCTCGAAGGGAATGCCTTTGTGCAGCCGATAGGTAATCGCACGAGGACTGAACAGACTTGCCAGTATCTGCTTATACTCCTGCATGATATTTTCTGGAGGAATGTTCAGCACACTTAAGTATTGTCCTGCAAATGAAAGTTCGCTATCTTCACCGATGGCACTGCTGCGAAGAGCGACTCTCAGATTGTCTTTTTCACCGGTTTTTTCCTTCAAGTCCTGATACGCGTTTCTGATATCATATTCCAAATCCGGCGGTATTCGGGCATTCAGAAACAATTTTCGGATTTCCTCGCTGATTTCCAGAATGCTCTGCGGATCAGACGCATCAATTTCCATTTTCAGTTTGCGGATTTCATCGGTCAGACCATTAAATTCGATGAATCGCTCGAATGCAGTTGTGGTAATGGCAAATCCCAGCGGAATCGGCAGCTTTACTCTGTTGAAAATTTCGCCCAGATTCGCGTTTTTGCCGCCCACAAAATCTATGGTTTCTTTGGTAACATGGGTATATAAAAGAACAAATTCGGAAATTTTCGGTACGCTTCTGAATTCCAGTTCTTCCCGGATACGGCTTTGAATATTTTCAAGCGTCTGTGTCAGAACAGAATACGGTTTTCCGCAAAGTTCTTCGAAACTTCTGATCATCCGCATTGTATGAAAGGTCAGCCGCGCGGTCTGGGAGCGGATATACGCCATGCCGAACAAGGTCTGTCCCTGGAGCTTTTCTTCAATATCGCTGATGATTTTGAGCAGTTCAGAATTGGATTCGAGCAGCAGCTTGAAGTTGGCATACTTGGCTCTGAACAGTCCCATGACTTTTTCGCCGAAACGGGAATCTTTTTCTTTTCTGTTCTTACGAAAAAATGACAAGATTCGGTTTAACAGCATTGCCGTACTCCTTTGCGGAAACGATAGATTTTGAGCTGTTATAGTCAAAAGTCCGGGAGGGGTCAAGAATGATGTCGTAAAAACTGTTCCACTAGTTCCAGAGCTTGTTCTTTGTTATTGATATTACCGGAAAACTGCTCTTCTGCAATCATGGTGAGAATTTCTCTGAACATCGGTGAAGGACGGAGTCCGAAAATCCCGATCAGATCATGTCCGTTGATCAGCGGTGGAGTTTCTTGTCGCAGCTTGAATTGCTTCTCAAACTGCCGCATCAGATGATGGGCGAAATTTGTAAATTCGCTGCTTTCGGAGCTTCCTTTTCCCTGATAATCCGCTATTGCATGATATAAGAGCAGGGGGGTATTTGCTCCGAATTTCATAAAAAACCGGGTGATTGCTCTCTGGCTCGGATTCGGAAACAAGAGCAAAGGTCTTAAATGATTTCGGATAATCGTGTCAATCGTCCGGCTTTCGGCATTGGAACAGCGCAGTCTTTCACAGATTGCCGCTGCCATATCCGCACTGATCTGCTC
>CAZMDM010000505.1:0-5984 GCA_964564775.1 uncultured Desulfonema sp.
TCATAACATGGAGGGTTAAAAACACATCGAGATTGGTTTTCGTATTGCCCTTGACCATCGAACTGAACATCAGCACCAGCCCTGGTACATCGCACAAGAAGGGAAATTTGTATTCGGTACTTGAGAATTTGTCATAAATCAGCCTACCGATCACCACGGTTTCACCGTCTTTGATCACCACAGTAGTTTCTAACACGCGCTTGAGCGTGGTCGGGCGGAAATCGGCGTTAGATTCCAAATCCGTAACTTCCAGAGAGATAACTAGGCGCAACATGCGGTCTTTGCGTATCTGCGGCGTGATATTCCGCGTTTTGCCCACGTCTTTGTATTCGTAGGAGTTGTAATTGCCGTAATCACTGATTGTCGTGGTGGTGGTTGAGGTGGTAACTCCCGAACGCGTCTGAAACGGAATATTTCTGCCGACCGTGATTTTTGCCTCCTGATTGTCCGTAGTCAGAACCTGAGGCGTTGACAGAATATGGACATCTTTGTCTTTTTTATACAACTGCACCACTGCCGACAGATTGGGAAAAGTGATATTGCCGATGGTCAGCGCTTTGGTAAAAATTCCCAGAGCAACACCCGGCGGAAGCACCGAGGATGTTGTGGTGCTGCTGCTTCCTGTCAGGGATGATGCTATCGAAGCCGAGGGGTTGACCGCAGAATATCCCGCATCTCCGCCTGTAGCACCGCCGCTGAATCCGCTTCCGAATACGGCATCCTTGCCATCCAAAGAGGTCTTGCCTCCGCCGATCCATTCGGTTCCCAGACGAAAATCTTTATCTACATTGACTTCCATAATCAGAGATTCGATATATACCATTGCCCGGGGAATATCGAGCTTTTTGATGATTTCTTCCAGCACCACATAATCTTCTTTATCCGCAGTGATAATCAGACTGTTGGTGGCTTTGTCCGCCGCGATTTTCACATTGTCGGAAATCACCGGAGCTTCTTTTTTGCCGCCCTGAGGAGGAGCTGCACCTGCAGCTTGTTTGGTCGGAATATCTTTCAATACTTTTGCCAAATCTTCGGCTGTTGCATTTTCCAGATAATACACGCGGATTTTTTCTTTGCCTCTGGGCATTTCTTTATCCAGCTTGGCAATCAGTTCTTTCACTTTCAGGGTTTCATCTTCGCTGGCAAGCAAAATGATCGAATTGGTGCGATCATCTGCCACAAACTTGGCGGAAATGGATTTTTTCTGCATCTGCGGCTGAGGTTGCTGCTGCTGCTGAAAAACCGATGTCAGTACCTTGACGATTTTTTCCGCGTCCGCGTATTCCACCGGGATGACGGTGATGACCAGCCCCACGCCCGGCACATCGATGGTATCAAGAATTTTCATCAGACGCTGGACATTGGACAGTACATCGGTCAGAATGAGCATATTGGTAGGCTGATACGACAAGACCACGCTGTTTTTGGAAACCAGAGGCGCGATCAAATTTTTGATTTCATTGGGATCCGCGTATCGCAGAGGAATCAGCTGGGTTACCACTTTGTCATCCGGTGATCTGAGTTCTTCTTTCAGCAGCGTTTCGATATTTTTGCTCCGCACTTCCGGTGCAGGCACGATTTTGATCATTTCACCGGATTGAACCGTTGCAAATCCGTGAACTTCCAAGACAGATAAAAATACTTTGTAAGCCTCATCCACAGAAATTTTGGACGGCGAAATGATGCTGACTTTTGCCTTGACACGGGAGTCAACAATGAAATTTTTTCCGGTCAACTCGCTGATGAATTTGATAAATACCGAAAGTTCCACATCGTTGAAATCAATAGATACAAATCGTTCTGCCGGATTCTGTGCAAATGACGGAATCGTCAGCATCAGCATGATCGGCACCAGCAGAATAGCTGAAATTTTTATGAAATATGGTTTCATGGGCTGCAATAAATCGCTCCTGTCGTGATGATATTCAGTGTCAGATGATTTTATCTTAGCACGTTTTTGAAAAATGGATAATAAAAAAATCCGTTCACGGCTGATTCTTACCTGTGCCGAAATAAATTTATATCCGAAAATCCCGGAAATGCCAAAACGAAAGTGCGATCCGATAAAAAATTTTTCAGATTGAGATCATCGGAATTTTCTGATAAACTGGGTATTCTATGAAATACAATTCCGTTCTCAACAGATACATATTTGCAGAAATTTTTCAGCCGTTTATTCTGAATATCGGATTTTTCAGCTTCATATTCCTGCTGTTTCAGATGCTTGAAATTATCGATATGATCGTCAATTACAGGATCAGCCTCGCAACGGTTTTTCAACTGATTGTGTATTCGATGCCTTATTTTCTGGTATTCGTATTCCCCATGTCTGCCATGCTGTCCGTTCTGCTGACCATCATGCGGATGTCCAATGATAACGAACTCATAGCGTTGAGAGCCGGAGGAGTCAGCATGTATGCTCTGGTGCCGCCGGTTATGGGATTCTGCCTGATCGCGGCGCTTATGACCGCAGTCATGTCGGTCTGGGCAATGCCCTGGGGAATGTTTCAATTCAAGCATACAGCATTCAAGCTTGCCACATCCAATCTGGAAATCGGAATCAAGGAAAGAACTTTTAATGACAGTTTTAAGGATGTAATGCTGTATGTGAATCATATTGATCTGAAAAACAAGATATTTACCGATGTGTTCATTGAAGATCGCCGTGTTGCCAAAGTATCAGTAACAGTGGTCGCGCCCAAAGGAAAGCTGATCAGCGAGCCGGAAACAGGAACATTTCATCTGTTGCTCTTTGACGGCACGGTCAATCAGGTGGATTTGGAAAAGCGCTCTGTGAATGCGATCCGCTTTGACAAATATCAGCTTAGCCTCGATGCCCGAAAAGCAGTATCATCGGCAAAAAATTTTCAAAAAGGTCCCAAAGAAATGAATCTCGATGAGTTGAGCAGATATATCGAATCTCTGAGATTATCAAAAAATACCGAATATTATCTGTCGCTTCTGGATTTTCACAAGCGGTTTTCCGTACCGTTTGCCTGCTTTGCATTGGGATTTCTGGCAATTCCGCTGGGCATCCGCGCCAAATCTGCGCGGAAATCTTTCGGTCTCGGACTGGGTTTGGGATTTTTTCTATTATATTACATGATGCTGTCGGCAGGTCTGGTTTTTGGGGAAGCAGGCGTGTATCCGCCGATAGTTGGAATGTGGGTTCCCAATATCGTAACGGCTGTCATCGGAGTCTGGCTATTCGATAAAACAGATCGGGATCGTCCGATACAGTTCCGCTTACGGAGGTTTTGGGCTTGACATCCGAAGTGTATGATGTAATAACGATATTCGGATCGTTAAGAATTTTAAATCGCATACTGACGATGATTCTGATTGAAACTGCGGAGGATAAATGAACGTTTCGCAAGATTTGGAAGGATTGGCAGCATTTGCCTCGGATGTGATCTGCCGGGCGGGAGACAAAGCCTTGTTGTTTTATGGCAAAGGAAAACAGGACATCAGATTCGATGATGATCTGCTGACCGAAGCCGAAGTGGAATTGACAAAATTTTTTGAAGCGGAACTGGCTGCTGCTTTTCCCGGACACCGGATGTTCAAAGAGCAGCATGAAGATAAAGAATACAGCCACGATAAAAAACGGTATTTATGGATATTCGATCCGATGGACGGGGCAGCCAACTTTCAGGCGGGAATACCAATCTGGGGAATTTCGGTCGCGTTGATTGAAAATTTCTGGCCCGTGTTTGGTATGTTTTATATGCCGGTTACCGGCGATCTGTTCAAGGCACAGGCAGGTCAGAAAGCATTTCGCGGAGACTATGAAATCCGTATGTCGGAGCAGGATACGGTCAATAACGAGACCGTATTGCTGACCTATTCCCGCTTTCATCAGCACTATCAGACGGTATTTCCCGGAAAAATCCGCAATATGGGATGTACTGCCGCGCATATCTGTTATGTGGCAATGGGACGGGCAGACGCTGCGGTGCTTGCCAACGAATCTTATCAGGATTTGGCTGCCGCGCAGATCATTCTTCAGGCAGCAGGCGGCAAAATCTGCAAAATGGACGGAAGCGATTTCCATCTGAGCGAATATCTTGACGGACAGAAGATCAATGACCATCTGCTGGCATCCCCGCCTGATATTCATCCGGCAATCCGCAGTTATCTGAAAAGAGTGTAATCCGCAGAAAGCCGGGTGATTACAAATCGGCTGCCAAGTAAAATCGGACGAAATCGTGCTTAAAAGCTATTATAAAATTGACCCGAAAGAATACGGATATAATCTGCCGATGTCAGGCGCATATCTGCTTATTGTACTTCTGATTGCATTCATTCTTCGCTTGTTTGCCTGTCTTGCCACTCCTGTAATCAACCCGGACGGCGCGTTGTATATCCATCAGGCAAGAGCCATTCATTATGGAGAATGGAAATCGCTGACTTCCTGCGGTCTGAATTATATCTCCAATTATCCGATACTAATTGCAGGAGTATATTATATTGTTCAAAATTGGATCGTTACCGCCCGAATGATTTCCTGCGGTTTCGGACTAGCCGCAATGATTCCTCTATGGCTGATCGCGCGGCGTTTTTTCGAAGAGCGCATCAGCATATTGCTCACGCTGATATTTGCCGTAACACCGATGTTTGTCAGCAGCAGCGCGGATATTATCCGGGATCCGATAGCATGGTTTTTTATCCTGTGCGGGATATATGGTTTCATACTCGGAACAGATCGTAATTCTTTCGGCTTACTGGCAATCGCCTGTCTTTCTTTTATCATGGCAGCGTGGGCAAGAATCGAGGCATTGCTGTTTCCGATAATTTCCGTAATATATCTGGCATATTTTGATGAAGAAAAAATCAGAAAAATCATAATGTTCCTATCTCCGATACTGTTCATGGGCGCAGCCGTATTCATCATCGCGGTTTTTTCGGGAAGCGCTGTGAATAAATTGCACCGAATCGGAGAAGTGCCTGAAAAGATTATAGGTCCATTTGTGCAATATCAGGAACTCCGCAAAGAATTAAAAGAAGCATCTTTGCAGTATCACAATGAACGATTGGGATTTTTTCTGACCGAAGCCAGATCAGGGATATGGTTGGTTGCTGTCAGCACTTTGATCAATCGGATCCCGGAAGCCTTTTTTCATCCGTTTTTTCTGATCGCGATCATCGGCATAATATGGATAAAAGAACGACTCGGAGAAGAACTCTGGGTGATTTATTTTATCATGCTGGCAGTATCCGCAATATTGCTCTTATATCTTCACATTCTTCACAAGTGGATTGCGGAGTATCGTTTTTTTGCCATACTGATTTTCCCGAGCTTGATTTTCACGGGCTTGGGGCTTGAGAAAATTCTCAACTATTTCGCGCTCAGATTTCCCGATAAAGAGATGCAGATATTTGTAATCGTTGCATTGCTGATTGTGCTGAGTGTACTGCCCAAAAACCTGAGCATCCGGGATGGCGATAAGCTGATATTCAAAGAAATCGGACAATATATTGCAAATTATGAAAAGTCGAAACAGGAAATTCCGATTTCCGCGTCTGCCCATACCCAGAGATGGGTGTCGTTTTATGCCAATCTGAGCTATGAAGGCGCTCCGTGTCCCGAATCCTTACCGGAATATTGCTGGGAATTTTTTCCGAATGATGATGAAGGGTTTATGCGTCAGTTGCGTGAAAAGCATATCCGATATCTGCTGTGGGTGGAAAAACACTGGTCATCTCACCGCTTCGATTTTTTCAAATCTCCGTATTACAAAGATTTCAGAATATTGAAACGCTGGCGGCATCAGGACACTGGCGAGATGATCCTGTTCAGGTTTATCGGGGATTAAAGGCGAATTATTGCTGAGACCGGCAGAAAACAAAAATTTTGGTGGCAAGTTTGACCGCAGTATATTCCGAAACCTGAGTTCCCGGAATTTTGGACAATTCTGTAATATCCGCCGCAACCACTTTTCGCGTTCTGCCGAGCATTTTGATCAATGATACGAGTTGACGAT
>CAZMDM010000506.1:0-2374 GCA_964564775.1 uncultured Desulfonema sp.
TGATTACACATCGAATACCTTAAATCCCCGATTTCCGAAACAGTAACCGACATACTGAGATATTTTTGCTTCTGGATCTTCTGTCTTCAATCCTTCGGCATATCCGGCAATCTGCAGCGTATCTTCCTTACGCCGCCGGAATTTTTGAATCGTTGTTTTCATTTTTTTCAGTTCCGCGTTGGAGACCTCTTTGAATTCGATTATTATTCTGATTCCTGCCAACTGTTCGTTGAATTTTCCCACCAATTCCATATCCCTTCTGCCCCGTGTATCTTATCTTTCGACATTGAACGTGAACCATCGGGACAGAAACCGGCTGCACAACTCGAAAAAAGTCGTTCTGTAGAAATTCTCATTCACCTGCTGAAAGATGATTTCCGGCAGTTGCGATACATAAAGTTCCCAGTAATCTGCGAAAAGCTGTTTCAGATTCAGCGTATTGACAAATCCCTGCATCATTTCCGCATATTTCGTGGAAACGTCAATCCGGTGAATCTCATTGAAATATTCGGTGAAAATCTGTTTCATATTCAGATTCGGCAGTCTCAGATAAAACTCATCATGCCGGGTCAGCATTCCGAGATAGAAAAACGAGACCGGGAAAAAACTTCTCTCGAAAAACTGACTCATATCGAACTTGCTGACCAGATAATTGTCATCATAGCGGATGATATTGTGCATCATAAGCTGACCGACAAATTCCTCCGTATATTGCGGATTCGAACCCGTGAGTCTGCGTACCCATGAAATATCAGTTCTCAGATTCGGGTCTGTCAGATGTTTGGGAATCTGTCTGTGGCGGGTAAGATATTGCAGAAAATACATCAGAATCGTCGGATTATAGAGCGCTTCATCCTGTAAGCTGACGAAACGATATCCGTTATAATTATTCCTGATAATGTCATCTGTTTCCCGGCGGGATGCGGGAGCAAGATCATAATCCTGATAAATCTTATCCATCAGACAGTTCACTTCGGTCTGGGTAAAACCGAGCATATTTCCGAATTCCGGATCCAGCGTGATGAAATTCGCGACATTGAATCCCGATGCCAGATCATCCATCGTGATCGGCAGAACGCCGGTGATGAACACATTCGAAATAGTATTGTTTTTCCGTCCTCCTTTCAGGGTGTTGAAAAATGTTTTCAGAAAACTGTCGTCCCGGGTCAGTTCCCGGTACAGATGATCTTTATGCGCGACAATCAGTTGATTGGCAAAATTATCGTATTCATCAATGATGATATACAGGCGGGGAAAATTTTTTGCCTGAATATATTTCAGAACGCGTTCCAGCGAATCAGAAGCTTTTTCTTTTAAATCAACTGTGATCTGACCTTCGAACCATGCTTGGGATAATTCCAGCATGGTTCCGATACACAGATTGCAGTGATGGTTGAAGCTTTTCTCGATCTCCGCTATATCTCCTGACGAAGCGATAACAGAAAAATCCAGATGCAGCACAAAAAAGGAATTTCTGAGCGACGTGGGATTTTTTCCGATATAGGTATGTCCGAACAATCGTTCGAAATCGTCCTTCTGATTGATATTGTAGTAACATTCCAGAATCCGGCACCACAGCGATTTGCCGAATCTGCGCGGACGCAGAAAGACCGGATTTTTCACGGTTTCCAGTTTGGCAATATAATCTGTTTTATCAATAAAATACCCGTTTTCACGAACAATTTCCTCATAGTCGGCACTAGCATACAGAACACACTTTTTCATACTCCGATCCTCCTTTCATAAACGCAGTGTAAAATGCAAAATTTCACTTCTCATTTCTCATTTCTTCCAACACTTTCCGAATCGTTTTTGCCATTTCGCTTCGGATAACCGGCTTCATCAGATATCCTCGGATTCCGGCATATTTTGTTTTTTCATCGCTGAGATGCTCACTGAAGCCGGTACACAGAATGATCGGAATATCGGGTCTGATCGCAAGCAGTTTTCGGGCAAGCTGTATGCCTGTCATATTCGGCATAGTCATATCGGTAATCACCATGTCGAACTCATCGGATCGGTTTTCAAAAACTTTCAATGCCTCAACACTGCTCGTGCGGGAGCTTATCCGATAACCAAGTTCTCCGAGCATGGTTCCGAGCATATCCAATATGGGTTCTTCATCATCAACCAAGAGAATATGCTCTGTTCCGGTCGGAATAAGCACATTTGAAGCAACAGACGGACCTCTGCCAGAGGGAACGGAGCGAACAGCAGGAATATAGACGACAAAAGTGGTTCCGACTCCCACCTCGCTATACACCCGAATATCTCCGCCCATCTTTGTTACATTCCCGTGAACCACCGAACGTCCGGGTCCGGTTGCCTGTCCGCTGGGGTTGGGTGTCACAAACGGCACGAAAATTTTTTCCAA
>CAZMDM010000507.1:0-18293 GCA_964564775.1 uncultured Desulfonema sp.
CTGAGGTTTGAAATTGCCAGCTTGAAAACCGGCATAAGCTGGTTCGAAGTAAAAATGCGGATTATCAGAGACGCGATAAAGGCTTATCTTGAAAATCCGGTTTATGCTTTGCAGGCAACTGCGTAACTCATCATTGTTATAATAATATCCTTGACAATCAGAATTTTTTTAGGTATGTTTTACTTACTAACCTAAAATCAGTATCAAGTTACTGAATATCAAGGTATGTATATTATACCTATCCGATCATAAGGAACACTATGCCGGATTCAGCCCGAACTTCCCCTCCGGGACGACAGAAAATCATGGATGCGCTCAAAACTCTTTTGAAAGAAAAGGAGTTTGCCGCGATCACATGGACAGACATTGCCCATGAAGCCAAAGTCAATGAAGGCTTGATTTACAAATATTTCGGTGATCTGCGTAATGTGCTGTTTCAAGTCCTGAAAGAATTTGTCGAATACTACTGGCAGCGGATCAATATTGACGTGAGAGGCATCGAAGGCTCGCTCAACAAGCTGCGGAAAATCATCTGGAACCTATTTTATTTCTATTCTTCGGAGCCGGTATTTGCACGGATTCTGCTCTTGGAGGTTCGGAATCTGCCGGGATATTTTGACAGCGAAACCTATAAAATTCACAAATACTGGGCAAGGCTGACCCGAGAAATCATTGAAGATGGTATTGCAAAAGGTGAGATTCGGGATGACATTTCTCCCAGAGATTTGATGAATGCGATTTACGGGGCTATCGAGCATTCCTGCCTGCCCGGGTTGCTGTTCGGGCATAAAACCGATCCCGATGCGCTCACAGCGTCTGTCTGTAAAATCATATTTGAGGCGATTGATAAAAAATAGGCACAAAGTTGCAGAGGCACAAAGGCACAAAGATTTTAAATGGTTATGACTCATAAAATTTCATAAAGCAGGGGGAAACATTCATGCAGGTACCGATGTCGCCGGTCAGAATTATCAAACGAGCCGTAAAGCTTTATCCGAAAAAAATTGCGGTGGTGGATCAGAATATCCGTTGGACCTATCAGGAGGTGTATCAGCGCGTCTGCAAAGTCGTTCATGCAATCAGTAGTCTGAACATTTCTTCGGGCGGGCGTGTGGCAATTCTGGATTACAACACTTACCGATACATGGAATTGTATTTCGGAATGGCAATGTCCGGCAGGGTGCTGCTGCCTCTGAATATCCGTCTTTCCGCAGATGAATATGAATATATTCTTAATAATTCCGAAGCCGAAGCCCTGATTTTTCATGCGGATTTCAAGCCCGTGATAGATAAAATCCGCGATAAATTTCCGAATCTGAAATTTTTTATTGCCGAAGGAAATGCTGAGGACAACTGGATTTCCGGAACGTATGAATTTCTGATAGATCAGGCAGATGCTTCGCCGGTGAGCTATGAACCCGAAGATGAAAACGCCATGCTGAATCTGTATTATACCAGCGGCACGACAGGGCGCCCCAAAGGCGTGATGCTGACGCACCGGAATATTTATGCCAATGCCCTCACCACCATTATTTCATTTAAGCTCGAAGACGCGACGGTCTGGTATCATATCGCGCCTCTGTTTCATCTGGCAGATGCGTTTTTCATCTGGTCTGTAACCTATCAAGGCGGCAGGCATGTCATGCTGCGTCAGTTCAATCCCAAAGCCGTGTTACGCACCATCGAGTCGGAAAAAATTACTGCTGCGATGATGGTTCCCACGATGATTAATTTTCTGCTCAACGAACCGGATATTGCCCAATACAACCTGTCTTCATTGCAATGGGTGATGGTCGGCGGCGCGCCCATGTCTCCGGCAAATGCCAAACGCATGATGCAGAGAATGGGATGCCGCTATGTGTCGGGTTACGGACTGACGGAAACCACGCCGCTTCTCACAGTAGGAAATCTCAAAGATACCCTTGCCCAATGCCCGGAAGATGAAAAAATGGCATATATCACTCGCACAGGTCTCGAAGTGGTGGGGGTTGATCTGAGGGTTGTGGACATGACCGATAATGACGTTCCCTGGGACAATCACACGGTTGGTCAGATCATTGTCCGAGGCGACAATGTGATGGCAGGCTATTGGAAACTGCCCGAAGAAACCGCAAAAGCCATCCAAAACGGCTATTTTTACACCGGAGATCTCGCTGTCGTGGATTCCGAAGGCTATGTGTTCATTGTGGACAGAGCCAAAGACATTATTATCAGCGGCGGAGAAAATATTTCTTCCGTAGCGGTTGAAAATGTCATTTACACGCATCCGGCGGTTCTGGAATGTGCGGTGATTGCAAAGCCTGATGACAAATGGGGCGAGCTGCCCAAAGCCATTGTCAGCGTAAAGCCGGGAATGCAGTTGACTGAGGAAGAATTGATCGCGTTCTGCAGGGAGAAATTGGCAAAATTTCAGGTGCCGAGATATGTGCAGTTTGTCAAAGAACTTCCCAAAACCGGATCCGGTAAGGTTCTCAAAGTTCAACTGAGGAATATGTATTGTTAGGAGGAAATGAAATCATGAAAGAAGTCGTCATCGTATCTGCCTGCCGTACCGCTATCGGCAAATTCGGCGGAACATTGAAAGATATGAAAACAGCGGCTCTTGCCAGCATTCCGATGAAAGAAGCTGTGAAAAGAGCGGGAATTGATCCGGCATTAATCGGAGAAGTGCGTTACGGATGCTGCCGCGAACCTTCCGACACCCTGAATGTCGCCAGAGTCGGTGCATTGCTGGCAGGTATTCCCGAGACTGTCGGTGCAGCCACCGTAAATCGCGCCTGTATTTCGGCAATGGAAGCGGTTGTTTCGGGAATGGCAATGATTCAGGCGGAAATGGTGGATATCGTGCTTGCCGGTGGCGTGGAGCAGATGTCCGGGATATCCTACTCGGTTGCCAATGCGCGCTGGGGATGCCGGTTTCAGGATCAGGTGTTTATGGATGATATTATTCATCTTCTTCACGCGGGATCCGATATTATTCCCGGTTTGGAACAAGGTCCGGTCAAAGATGGTCCCATTGTGGAGCGATTTCGCGGAAAACCCTATATCATGGGCGTTACCGCCGAACTGCTCGCATACAAATACAATCTGAGCCGCGAAGAAATTGATGAAGTCGCTCTCAGAAGCCATAACAATGCAGAGCGGGCAACCATCAACGGTGATTTCAAAGATGAAATTGTTCCGATTGAAATGGTTCAGAAAAAAGGAAAACCGCCCCTGATTTTCGATAAAGACGAGCATTTCCGTCCCGGTCTGACCATGGCGGAATTGTCCAAACTGCCGCCTGCATTCATCCCGGACATCGGTAAAGTAACTGCGGGCAACGCATCTGGCGTGAATGACGGTGCAAGTGCCATGCTGATTATGTCTGCGGACAAAGCCAAAGAATTGGGACTCAAACCCATTGCCAAAATCAGAGCAGTCGGGCGCGGCGGCTGTCATCCGTCTGTCATGGGAATCAGCCCGGTTCCGGCAGTGAAAGATGCACTGAATCGCTCCGGCTTGAAAATTTCGGATATGGACTTGTTCGAAGTTAATGAAGCATTTGCTGCACAATATCTTGCCTGCGAGCGTGAATTGGGTTTCAACCGAGAGATCACCAATGTCAACGGCTCAGGCTGCGGCTTGGGACATCCGGTCGGATCAACAGGATGCAGGCTGATGGTTACGCTGATTCATGCCTTGAAAAAACGCGGCAAATCGTTGGGATTGGCAACGCTTTGCGGCGGCGGCGGCGTGTCTTTGGCTACGATTATTGAAATGTGTTGATAATTATATATTTAACGCAAAGTTACACAAAGTAAATCGCAGAGTTCCGCAAATTTTTCTTTGCGTGTCTTCGCGTTAAACTTCGCGAAACTTTGCGTTTCAAATGAAAGGAGAACATGATGATGATCCCCCTGTCTGACGCGGATAAAGCAAGATACAGCGTTTTAAACAAAGAAAACATCGAGTTTCTGATGACCCGCTACAATCGGGCTAACCGATGGGTGATTGCAGACATGATCCGCCGCACCCGGTATCATTTCCCGCATAAAACCGCGCTGATCTTCGGCGATATGCAGCGTACCTATTCCCAGCTTGAGGATGAATGCAATCAGGTTGCCAACGCGTTGGCGGATCTCGGCGTGAAAAAGTATGACCGGGTCGCGATTCTGGCGCATAATACGCATCATCATGTTCTCACTTGGCTGGGAACTGCCAAAATCGGCGGCATTTATCTGGCACTCAATTATCTGCTGCGCGGCAAAGACATCAGCTTCTGCATCAACCATTCGGAAAGCAAGGTGTTTATTGTCGAAGATGCGCTGTATGATCTGGTCAAGGATGTCTTAGCAGAGATGCCGTCTGTCAAAACCCTGATCTGGTCGAGTCAGGGCGCGGGAAAAGCCCCGGAACAAGGATTCAAAAATTTCGATGAATGGTACAAAAGCTATCCGACCACAGAGCCGGATGTGGTTCTGCGAATCGAAGACCCGGTTCAGATGACTTACACCAGCGGCACGGAATCATTGCCCAAAGGCGTGATTATCAGCAATCAGGCATTGATTGCCGAATACATGGGCTGCATCATTGACGGAAAATATGAAAGCTCGGATATCAATGTCAATGCACTGCCGATTTATCATTGCGCGCAAAGAGATGTGTTTCTGAATCCGGTGTTCTGGGTCGGTGGAACCAATATTCTGATGGGACCCGACATCGGCGCAATTCTGAAAAACATTGCCGAATATAAAGCCACCATGTTCTTTGCTCCGCCAACCGTGTGGATCGGAATGCTACGGCATCCTGATTTTGCCAAATACGATCTGTCCAGCCTGAAAAAATGCTATTACGGCGCATCCATCATGCCGGTCGAAATTTTGAAAGAAATCATTGCAAAATTCCCCGGAGCCGGTGTCTATAATTATTACGGACAAACCGAGCTTGCCCCATATCACACCATTCTGAAAGCCGAAGATGCGTTACGCAAACTGGGGTCTGCGGGCATGGCAGGCATTCACATGGAAACTCGGCTGGAAGATGATGAAAATAAAGAAATCTGCGATGTCGGTGTGCCGGGAGAAATCTGCGGCAAAGGTCCTCACGTCATGATGCTGTATTTCAAAGAGCCGGATAAAACTGAAGAAGCCATCAAAGGCGGATGGTTTCATTCCGGCGATCTCGGTGTGCTGGACAAGGATCGCTATATTACGGTGGTGGATCGCAAAAAAGACATGATCAAAACCGGCGGCGAAAATGTGCCATCCCGAGAAGTGGAAGAAGCGATTTACAAAGATCACCGGGTTCAGGAAGTATCGGTGATCGGTTTATATGATCCCAAATGGGTAGAGGCAGTTACCGCGGTCGTGGTCTTGAAACAGGGAATGCAGATGACCGAAGAAGAACTCATTGCCCATTGCCGCAAAGAACTTGCGCCCTTCAAAGTACCGAAAAAGGTCATTTTTGTAGATGCGCTGCCCAAAACTCCGACCGGCAAGATTCTGAAACGGGAGATGAGAAAAACATATAACGAATCCAAATAAATCCCCGAAATCTCAAGCAGGCTGAAGCCAGCTATCAATCAGCCCGCTTCAGCGGGGGGTTGCTTCTAGCCGGGCGATTCATCGCTCGGCATAAAGGAAAAGTGAATATGGCACAACTGATTGCAGACAGAAGAGATATTGATTTTGTATTGTATGAGCAATTGAACGCGGATCAGATTTGCAAGCATCCGAAATTCAGCGAACTGAACCGCCAAACCTTTGACCTGCTCATTAATGAGGCAAGAAACATTGCCATCAAAGAGATTTTACCGACTTACGCGGAAGGCGACCGGGAAGGGGTAAAATTCAACAACGGCGTGGTGAATGTTCCCAAGTGTTTTCATAAGGCATTCAAGCTGTTCAAACAGGGCGAATGGATGGCAATGACCAAACCGCCGGAATTGGGCGGTCAGGGATTGCCGCATATTCTGGCGCAGGCAGCTACGGAATATCTGGTTGGTGCAAATTATGCGTTTTGTACTTACATGATTTTAGCCAGCGGCTCCGGCAAAATGATTGAGATGTTCGGAACAGATCAGCAAAAACGCTTGTTTCTCAAAAATCTCTATACCGGAAAATGGGGCGGGACCATGCTCTTGACCGAGCCTCAAGCCGGATCGGATTTGGGCAATCTCACCACTTCTGCCAAGAAAAATCCTGACGGAACCTATTCGCTGACCGGCAACAAAATTTTCATCACCAACGGCGAGCAGGACTTGACGGAAAACATCATTCATCCGGTTTTAGCCCGCGTCGAAGGCGCGCCCAAAGGCACCAAAGGCATTTCACTGTTCATTGTTCCCAAATTCTGGGTCAATGATGACGGCTCGCTGGGAGAGCGCAATGATATTTTCTGCACCGGCGTTGAGGAAAAAATGGGCATTCATGCCAGCCCGACGTGCAGCATGTCGCTGGGATCCAAAGGCAATTGCCGGGGACTTTTGCTGGGTGCGGAAAATCAGGGCATGGAAATCATGTTTCACATGATGAACGAAGTGCGCCTTGAAGTCGGAACGCAAGGGTTCTGTCATGCCACAACCGCATACATCCACGCGCTCAATTATGCCAGACAGAGGCTTCAGGGAAGAGATATTGCAGCCGGAAAAGATCCGGACGCGCCGCAGGTTCCGATTATCGCCCATCCGGATGTGCGCCGGATGCTGATGTGGATGAAAGCGCATGTGGACGGAATGCGGAGCTTGCTGTATTATGTGGCGTATTTGTTCGATAAATCCGCGTGTGCCAAAAATGAGTCGGATAAAGAGCGGTGTGAGGACATGATCGGATTGCTCACGCCGATTGTCAAGGCATATTGCAGCGAGCGCGGCTTTGATGTCTGCGTTCAGGCGATGCAGATTTTCGGCGGATACGGCTATACCCGTGAATATCCGGCAGAACAGATTACCAGAGATTGCAAAATTGCCTCGATTTATGAAGGCTCGGACGGCATTCAGGCAATGGACTTGCTCGGCAGAAAGCTGGGCATGAAAAAAGGCATGGTGCTGGTGCGCCTGATGAACGAAATCACGGAGACCGTGAATAAGGCAAAAGAGATTGAAATGCTTGCAGATTTGGCATCAAGCGTGGAATCTGCCGCAGCCCGTATGGGCGAAACTGCCATGAACATGTGTCAGATGATCAAATCTCCGCATTTCAGGATTCCGTTTGTGTATGCCTTACCGTTTCTGGAGGTCATGGGCGATGTGCTGATGGCGTGGATGCTGCTGTGGCGGGCAACCATTGCTGCGCCGAAACAGAATTCCTCGCCGTTCTATGACGGACAAATCCGAACTGCCGCGTACTTCATCAATGCGGTGCTGCCGATTACGATGGGCAGGATTGATGCGATTGAAAAAGGCGACGCGTCTGCTTTGGAGATGGATGAAAAGGCGTTTGGGTAGGAGTATAAGTCACTGATTGTTATGATTTTCCCTGATTTCCATGAGTGTAAAAAAATCATGGGGATCGGGGAAATCATCGTGGTTTCGGTTTATACGAATCAGCTTTCAAACCTTGTTTTTCCATATTCTGTGATTCAGGAATAGTGTAAGAGATACTCACTAAAATCTCCCGGCTGATAGCCCAAGCCTGCTTAAGCAGGTTCAAAAGGTATTCGGAGATCCGTTGGAGACGAGTTGGAAAAATTGCATTTTCGACCTTTGCGGTGTGAAAAACTTCTATCGAAAAATGTTCGGTGTGATGGTAAGCAGCAGCCCGAATGAGCCCAAAAAGTAGCTTAAAGAAGTACGGGAAAGCGTGAACCGCTATTTCTCATGATAAATATATCCCTGCCGTGAATCAGACATATTCTGCCCCGCGATGCGTGTTTCAAGTTGACTAATCCCGACCGAATCAGTTAAAAGAACATAGATTTACATTTCGGGAAAGATGATACACATGACAGTCGAAAAGCAGAGCAGCTATGACGAAGTGCCGTATGAAAGCCATTCTTATCCCCAAAGCCATCCAGACCGGCTTGCGGTGATCGGGAAGCTATTCGGCATGAGTCCCGCGCGGGTGGACAGATGCCGGGTATTGGAGATGGGATGCTCCAGCGGCGGCAATATTATGTCCATGGCATATCAACTGCCGGAGTCGCAATTTATCGGCGTTGATTTTTCAAAGCGTCAGGTAGAAATCGGACATCAGGCAATTCACGCGCTGGGGTTGAAAAATATCGACATCAGACGCGCCAGCATCAGCGATATTGATTCGTCTTTCGGAAAATTCGATTATATTATTGCTCACGGCGTATATTCGTGGGTGAACAAGGATATCCGTGAAAAGATTCTGGAGGTGTCTGCGGCAAATCTGGCAGAAAACGGCATTGCCTACGTCAGTTACAATACTTATCCCGGCTGGCGAATGCGGGAAATCGTGCGTGAGATGATGCTGTATCATATCGGACAATTTCCAGATCCCAAGCAGAAGATTCAGCAGGCAAAGGCTATGCTGGATTTTATGGTCAGTTCCGTGCCGACCGAAAATAACCCTTTCGGCATGTATCTGAAGCAGGAATTGGAGCTGATCCGGCGGGTGAAAGATTGGTATCTGTTTCACGATCATCTGGAAGAAGTCAATGATCCGATATATTTTCACCAGTTTATGGAAAAAGCCAGTCGCTATGATCTGCAATATCTGGGCGAATCGGATTTTTCGGCAATGCTGACGCATAATTTTGCGCCGAAAGTCGCGGAAACGCTGAATAAGATCAACCGGAACAACATCATTCACACGGAGCAGTACATGGATTTTCTGCGGAACCGGACATTCCGCCAGACATTGCTTTGTCATAAAGATGTCAGGCTCAAGCGCAATCTGACACCCGAAGACGTGAAAGACATGCTGGTCGCTTCTCCGCTTGTTCCCGAGAAAGAGCCGGTTGATTTCTCAACAGATGCCAAACTGAATTTCAAAACTCCTGCGGGATACAATCTACAGACCAATGCACCCTTGATCAAAGCCATGATTGTCGTACTCGGACGATACTGGCCCCGGGCAGTTCCGATTCCTACGTTGTTCAAAGAAGCCATCGCAGAACTTGAAAAAATTCCCGCGATGCAAAATCATATCACTCAGTTGAGCGAAACTTCCGTAGCTGGAGAAGCTCTGCGATTGTTTGCCAGCAAAAGTGTGGAATTTTGTACATGGCAGGCGGATTTTGCAACCGCACCGGGGGATCGTCCCAAAGCAAGTCTGCTGGCAGTATATCTTGCCAAGCAGAAACTGCAAGCTCTGACCAATCTGCGCCATGAAACCGTCAACCTTGCTCCGTCAGGACTTTTTCTGCTGCGATTTCTGGATGGTACAAAAACCCGCTCACAATTGCTCGATGAGTTGAAAAAACTGGCAGAAGGCGGGCAGATGGAAGTGCGGGAAAAAGAAGAGCTGATAAAAGATCCGGTAAAAATTACCGCAGCTTTGGGAAATTTTTTGGAACAGGAGCTTCGAAATCTTGCAAGGCTTGCGCTTTTGGAAAGATAAGCATGAAAGAACTTGAAAAACTGACCAGTTATGACGAGGTTCCGTATGAAAGCCATGCGTTTCCTCAGAGCCATCCGAACCGGCTTGCGGTGATCGGATACCTGTTCGGCATGAATCCCGCGCCGGTGTCTCGCTGCCGGGTATTGGAACTCGGTGCAGCCAGCGGCGGCAATATTATTCCGATGGCATTTTATCTGCCGGAAAGCCGTTTTGTGGGGATAGACCTTTCCGCTCATCAGGTGATGACCGGTCAGACCATGATCCGTGAGTTGGGACTGAACAATATCCGTCTGGAACATGCGGATATTGAGGATGTGGATACCTCTTATGGAAAATTCGATTATATTCTTTGTCACGGGGTGTATTCATGGGTGCCGGATATTGTTCGGGACAAGATTATGATTATCGTATCCTCGAATCTGGCGCCTGATGGTATTGCCTATATCAGCTATAACACTTATCCGGGCTGGCATCTGCATGAAACATTTCGCTATGCCATGCTCTATCATACCCGAAAAATCCGTGATCCATGGGAAAGAGTTCGCAAGGCAAAAGATCTGGTGGAAACCTTGAGCCGCCATATTCCGACCGAAAACAATCCGTATCTGCTTTCGGTCAGAAAAGATCTGGAAACCATCCGTCAAAGCAGTGATTCTTCCGTATTTCACGAGCATCTGGAAGATGTGAACAAACCGGTATATTTTCACCAATTTGCCGAACATGCGGAGCGTCATAATCTGCAATATCTGGGAGAAGCCGATATCGGCTCCATGCTGACCCATAATTTTCCCGATGAAACGATACGGGATATGACACAGATCAGCGACAATGTGATTGCTCTCGAACAATACATGGATTTTCTGCGAAATCGCCCGTTCAGACAAACCCTGCTGTGTCATAAAGGGGTGAAAATCCGCCATCAGATCGATTCGGAACGATTGGGCGGTCTGATGTATTCTTCATCGTTGATGCCTGAAAGCGGACAGATCGATCTGTCTTCGGATAAAGAGCAGAAATTTTCCACTCCCAGAGGAAAAAGCGTCAATGTCAGGCGGCTGCATACCAAAATCGCGCTGGCACTGCTCAGAAGCAGATGGCCTCGGGCAGTGGAATTCAATATCTTATTCGAAGAAGCTATCCGAAAAATGGGAAATTCCGAAGAGCAGAAGCGGAAAACTCTATGTTCGGATTTGTCCGAGTTTTATATCCGGGGAGCCATCGAAGTTCATGCGTGGCAGGGAAAATTTTCGACTCACCTGAAAGAATTTCCCAAACTCAATGACTTGGCATTGTATCAGATCAGAAAAGGACAGCCTGTGGTCAATCCCAGACATGAAACCATTGATCTGGACGCGTTTTCCCAAAAAATGCTTTCGATGCTGGACGGAACTCACACCCGTCAGATGCTGTATGATGCGTTAAGAAACATGATGAATGATCATAAAATACTGGAAAGCTCGATAGACCGGATTTTAGCCAGACTGCCGGATATCGCGCTGCTTGAGGAATAATGGCTATGACATTTCACAAATTCAAACTCGATATCGAAGTCGGCACACTCGTCAGAAGTCCGTGCAGAAAATGTGTCAGACATGCAGAGGATTTTCCGAACTGTATTGATGAGTGCGATATACTGGATAAAATTCACCGGATTCTTGCCGAAACTCGTCCCACATCCAAAGGCTGATGATGTTCGATATTTCCGAAACCCGAGATGGAGAAACAAGGATTTGCTTCAAAGGCAGAATGGATATTCACAATGCGGCGGCCCTGCTGGACGAGATTGGCGCGAAGTTGAAAGCAAAGCTGCCTTCTGTCCTGATCGCAGACCTTGAGCAGGTGGAGTATTTCGATGATTTCGGCGCGCTGGTCTTGTTCGAGACCAAAGAAATGGTTCTTCATCGCGGGGGAAAATTCGAACTGCGGCATGTCAGTCCCAAAATGCGGGAAATTTTAAATCAGATCCGCTTTGATACCTGCGTCCGATGTCTTCCGCCGGAAAAGAAGCGATCTTTCAATATGATCGTGAGAATCGGTCAGACCAGCATTGCAGAAGCAGTCAATATCGGATTCATGCTTGGTTTTGTGGGAGCGTTGATTTCTTCGATGATCCATGTTCTGTTTCATCCCAAATCGCTCCGAGTGGATGATACCGTTACGCAGATGGAGAAAACCGGCGTGGATGCTCTGCCGATTGTGGCACTGATCAGCTATCTGCTGGGGCTGATTATGGCGTTCATGTCTTCGATTCAGTTCAAGCAATTCGGCGCAAGCATTTATGTGGCATCCTTAGTCGCAATTGCAATGGTGTCGGAATTGGGACCCATTATGACCGCGATTGTGGTTGCCGGACGCTCCGGCTCCGCGTATGCCGCGGAAATCGGAACCATGAAAATTTCCGAAGAAGTGGATGCGCTGATTACCATGGGATTCGATCCCACAATATTTCTGGCAGTTCCCAGAGTGATTGCCGCGATGCTCGTTGTTCCGCTATTGGCATTGTTTTCGAATCTTTTTGCCATCAGCGGAGGGCTGACCGTAGGCGTACTCATGTTGAATTTAACTCCGAATACCTATATCAAACAAACGCTTACAGTACTTTCTCTGACCGAAGTTCTGTGGGGAATGGGCAAAAGCATGATATTTGCCATGCTGATTGCCGGCGTGGGCTGTATGAGAGGATTTCAGGCAAAAGGCGGCGCGTCCTCAGTAGGAAATGCCGCAACTTCCGCGGTGGTCAGCAGCATTTTTCTGATCATCCTTTTTGATTCTATTTTTGCGGTGGTCCGCAGTTATTGGTAAATAATGAATAATATCAGACGATTTCCTGCCTTAACCCGAACCGCATTGCTCCTTGCAGGATTATGCCTTGCGATTATTCTTTCTACAGGCATGGGCTATATTTTTGTTTCACCTTCGGAGGTTATCCGAATTATACTGGCAAAACTGAGCGGAAATAAAGAATTTATTGACGGCATTGACACGCTATTTCCGGTCGTAGTGATTGACGTCCGTCTTCCCCGCATTCTGACCGCAGCCATTGTCGGCGGAGGACTTGCGGTATCGGGCTGCGTATTTCAGGGAATTTTGCTCAATCCTCTGGCTGATCCATACACGCTCGGAGTTTCTGCCGGAGCAGCTTTCGGTGCGGCAATTGCTCTGCTGCTCAATATCGGCATGATGGGAACCTATTCGGTGCCTCTGTTTGCATTTTTGGGGGCAGCGGCAACGCTGCTGTTTGTAATCTACCTGTCATCATCCGGCGGAGGACTTTCTTCTAACAATTTGATTTTATCTGGAATAATCGTAGCAGCTATTTTATCTGCCGGGATCAGCTTTCTGAAATACATCGCGGATGAGCAGGTCGGCATCATTGTTTTCTGGCTCATGGGAAGTTTCAATGCTCGGACATGGACAGACGTGGCAATGACTTTCGTGGCAGTAATGATCGGATTTTCGGTATTTCTGTATTTTTCAAGGGATTTGAATCTTCTGGCTCTCGGAGATCGCACAGCTTCGTCTCTGGGCGTGGATACCCGCAAAGTCATGCTCATTATTCTGATTGCTGCCTCGCTGGTTACGGCAGTATGCGTATCGGTTTCGGGAATTATCGGATTTGTCGGCTTACTCGTGCCTCATATCATGCGGGGGGTAACAGGACCCGATCACCGAAAGCTGCTTTCCGCATCGCTGTTGTCCGGCGCGATTTTACTCTTATCCGCAGATACGATTACAAGAGCCGTGCTTCCCCGCGAAATTCCCATCGGCGTTCTTACCGCGCTGATCGGCGGTCCGTTTTTCTGCTATATTTTCCGAAAAAAACAGACGCGGCATTAACAGTTTAAACTTCGTGAAATTGTAACTGCCTTCTGTTGTTTCCGTTTTATTCCAAGGAATTTCTGTCTGAACTACCAGTTGAAGAGTATCGTTACAATTTTTTCTATAAGGAACGCCACTAGCGATTTCGGTTCTAACTTGTTCAAGAAGTCCTTTATACTTAGCTTCAAAGTCCTTATCATTCAATCCATAATCAGCATCATTTATATAAAAAACTACTCCTATCTTATAATCAGTAGCAAATGTTTCCGTTCCAAAAACTGCTATACCTACAACAATAATGGCAGGTATAACAAACATATTCATCAAAGCCTTCACTCTTTTTCCCATACGGGATTCCTAACGATTACTCATGGTTAAATCTCCTTTCTCAATGTTGAGATGTTTTGGCATTGGCACATTTTACCATGCCGAAGTTGAATTAAAAACGCCTGTGCTTCTGTTCTAAGATTAATGTCACGAATTTTCACTTTCGTGACAGACCGCCTCAAAAAAATTACAAAAATTTTCCGAACAAGGTTAATTAAATGATATTTAAGAAAATTTCAAAAATATCCTCTTTCAAAGTTTGTCATAATCTTCAGAAGGATGAGGAATTTTTTTCAATAATTCCGAAATGATACTTATAAACTCCTGAGATTGTGAAATCGCATCCTGCACTTCCTGCTCTGAAAACTCAACCAATTCCTGATAATCTCCGCGCTGCCGACTATCGAAAAGCAGATCATAAAACTTTCCCATAGAAGCATCTATCAATCCTGCCTTTACCAATGAACGATGAACTCCGCTTCTGACGCCGGTATGTTTGCTGAATCTTTCCCCCTGCTTCATCAGAACCGAACTTGCCGCATAAAAACAGGCGTAATAAGCCCTGTTGATGGCAAACGAAAACCTCTTTGCGTTTTGTTCGGATTTTGCAGATTCCAGAGCTTCAAACGCTTTTTCCATCCAGTATCGGATCACTTCGGCTTTGGCTTCTTCGGCTTTCATATCAATATTCCCTCTCTTGCGATTTCATCATGGATCGGCATCACAGAAAATGTTCCTTCATGCCAATCGGCAGATGTTGAAATCAGAGGGCTTATCACCACATCATACGCCAATTCGATATCAAACAGAGTATCAATCAGGGCTTTCCGTTCTTCCCACGAAATCGGTCGTTGTGTAAGCAGCAGCAGATCAATATCCGATTCCTCGTCATCATCGCCCCGTGCTTTTGAGCCGAACAGAATCACTTTCTGCACAGGAAATTTCTCTCTGAGCATTTCGGAAGCAAGCTGAATCGCCTTCTGTTCATTCTGTCTGATATGTTTCTCAATTTTTATCTGCATTATGATTAATCCTTTCCTGATCGTCATCTTTCTTTTCAAGCATGCCTGATTATACAGTATTGCAGAAAATTTCAACAATCTTTTCAATCCGAAATCTGTCCCCCTCCCATATCTTCAGGAAAGGGACAGATCATTACAAAAGAATCTTATTTCACCGTCTTCGCATTCAGCACCTTCATCACATCCGCGACCGTGATACATCCGTCATCGTTCAGATCGAAGAACGGATCGTATTTCTGCTGGTTTCTGCACGAGTTCCAATGCCTTACGACCAGAGCGACATCTCCGTTGTCTATCACTCCGTCTCCGCTAAAATCGTAGGATGTTGCGGTAACAGGTGTTCCGAGTGTCAGAGACTGACTTGCCGAAACAGAACTTGCCGGCACTGTCAGCGTCATGGTCTCGTGTGCCGCAAGGCTGACAGCGACACTTCCCGATGAAATCTCCGCGCTGCCCTGATAGGTTTTTACTGCCAGAGTTCCCTGCGCTGCTACCGCGCTCTGAACAATGATCCGGTAACTACCCGGATTCAGGCTGTTCAGCGTAACCGTCTGCGAACCGTCCGCATTCAGTGAGAAATCCGCTCCCGCGATGGTTCCGCCTTCTTTTCCGATGAATTTTCCGCTCGGATCATACACCAGAAGCGTTGCGGAAGCATTCAGGGTTACGCTCATTCTCAGCGTGTCTTCGCTTACCGCCGGAGCCTCGATATGGGACATGATCAGTCTGCCGAGTTCGGAGCCGGTTCTCCAGTCTGCAAAGCCGTCACGTTTCTGCATACCGCTCGAGCGGCTGGTATTCAGCGAATTTATGGTCGGGATATTGCTCTGAGCACCGGTAATCTGCACGATCAGATCATTGAAATCCCAGTCAGAAGTTGCAGCATCTTTGTCCTCATACGCATACGCTTTGCCCATGCCGTTAATATCTGCCATCTGTCCCAGATACATGCCGTAAGCCGGATTTTCGGAAACTAACGAGAACAACGGGCGTTTGTTCGCATCTGTTGTTGCCGGATTCTGAGACAGCGACTGAAAAGTCGAGTTCGGCACAAGGATTGTCGCAAAATGCGTTCCTGCGGGAATGGCAAAACTCTTCACGCCTTTGTATGAACCCGCATTCCAGTCCTTGATTTCGTTGCCCAGAAGACCCGAAAATCTTGCGCCTTCGGATAAATCGGAGAACACCAGATAGCCCTGATCCGAGTTTGAAAGAACGCGTTTCACGGCTTCGGCAATAAATTCGGAAGAGCCGGGAGTCAGGCTATCCATTCCTGCAAGATTGAAAATGCCGAATTCGCCCTGATATTTGCCGCCGTCATAGAGCCAGTCAATTTTCACGATGCCGGATTCGTCAACGGTGAAGACTCCCTCACTGTAAGGAGTTTCTGTTCCTTCCTGAGTAATCGTAACCGGCTGTCCTGCAACATAGATTGTTGTGGTTCTGGGGGTTGAATCGGGATTTGGCGCAACATTGAGGTAGCGGATAATGGTTGTGCCATCTCTTTGCGCGGATTCTTCGGAACCCAGTGTCAGCCAGCCGTCATTGATCACAATCTGCAACGGCGGGCAATCTGTTCCGTAAGAAATAACGGCGATCTGAATCACGATTTTGATAACTCCGCCGCATTTCAACACCGAAATACTCAGCCCGCTGATAACCTGATAACAGGATACAGCCCCCTGAGTAATAGTGAATGTCTTATCTCCTATCGAGATCGTTCCGGTACGAGGCATGAAGGAAGTATTGGGAGATACGGAATACATCACCAGTCCGTTGCCTGTGCCGCTGCTTCCGAGAATCATAATCCAGTCGGGATTATTGCTGATCGCGTTCCAACGGCATCCTGCAGGTGCGGTAACATTGATGGATCCGTTTCCGCCTGAAGTCGGAATGTTGGAAAACTCAGGGGAAATCGCATAAGTACATGTCGGAACAGGTGGCGGTTCACTTCCTGCTGCCTGTGAAATCAGAAATGTTTTATCTCCGATAGCGATATTTCCACTTCGTGAATTTGTAGTCGGGTTGGCTTCAACCGAATAAGTTACAGTTCCGCTACCGCCGCCGTTCGGACTTGAAACAATAACAATCCAGCTTGCATAGGATACGGTTGTCCCACTGCATCCGCTTTCAACATTGACAGTAATATTTCCTGTCCCACCGGCAGCAGGGAAAGAAGCAGATTCAGGCGAAAGCGTATAAGTACAATAGATAGGCTCTGGCTGAGGAGCAGGAGGTACCGGTGGCTTAGGCGGCGGCGCAAAAGCCGGTTTTACGCCCATAAGACCGCCTTGTTCATTAGTATAAACATGTGAATCCGGAGTTAGATCGTTCAGATAAAAAAAACCATCCAGATAGCCGCCCCATCCCCAGTTGAAATGAAAATAATCAGCATCCTTATACCCATCACATACAAACGCGTGTCCGCCCGTACCTCTGCCCACATAGATAATCGGACGTGCGGCATTCAATTCTGTCTTCAGCATATCTATCCATGCAGATGCAGCATAATCAGCTTTTGCTGCATAGTACAAAGAACTGTCATATTTGAAATAATTGATCAGTGCATTTTTGGCGTAATAACTTACGTTTGCTCCAGATCCGTCAGGTCCGTAATCCATTTCTACCGAAACTCCGCAATGATACAGAAGTGTTGCAACATTCCGATTCGAAGATTCGATACTATTCGGCATACTTGCCCAATTGTATGTGGTGGCTCCGAAATCGGCGTACAATGTGCCATACTTGGGATGTGTGTATGAATGCGAACCTGTTCCCTGTGTCGGATAGTTATGATACTTCATTACCTGCGCCATTGCTGTCGCAACGCATCCTGCAAAAGCATGTCCGCCAGCATACCAAGGAGCGCTCGAATCAGCAGGGCAAAATTCATTGTAAAATTCATCTTGATTCCAAGTAGTTTGTAACAGCGGACCCACAGCCCCGTCTCTTTTGCTTTTTTGAGGAACAAAAGTTTCAGTAGCCACATTCAGACGATCCCATGCGGCTTTTGCTGGGGGATTGTCGGATGATCGCAATGCTTTGCTTCTTGCACTTGTAATCTGCTGCTTCACACTGCCCATCCACTCCTCAAACGCCGGAGGAAGCGATGTATCGCTGTATGCGCTTGCATCGGAATACGCTATAACCGGATAAGCCACATCATCGCCGGAAACAATCACCCATCCTTTGGTCTTGAATTTAAGGATATAGTAAGGTGTTACCGAATCTCTCTGATTTCCGTTCAGAACAGAAACATCCCCGACCTTAAACGCTTTGCCTGTTTTTTCATTCATCCAATTGACCGCAACTTTTTGAGCGGTATCAACGGAAACAAGCGCAGCAAACGCGGTACTTGCAAAAATACCGATTACTGCTATAGCCACAAACAGTTTTACCGACAGTTTCACCATGTTTTTCATAATTTCTCTCCCCCTTTATTGTTTTTGCTGCCATTTTCATGGCAGATGTTTCATAATGATAAAGATGTTTTGAATATTCATCTTCGTGACAGGCGATATGAAAAAAATATATCCCTATATCTTTTGTAATCGTATATAATTTTCATCAAGTGAAAATTTCGATTGAGAAGGCTGAAACCGTGATGTTATAAGGC
>CAZMDM010000508.1:0-13749 GCA_964564775.1 uncultured Desulfonema sp.
GTCCCAATCCTACAAAGAAAACGGTGATCAGTAAATAGAAAAATCCGAAACAATACGCTCCTTTGTTAAAATCCGATATGGCGATCAGCCAGCCGAATACGACAGGACCGAGGGTCTGTCCGACCCGATTGATGAGTCGGAAAGTAGCGATGCCTTTTCCGGCGCCCAATTCCTGCGTAACTTTCAATTTCAGCAGATAGGCTGCCTGAGATACGAATACGAAGCTGTGAGAAAATCCGAGTATTGTAGTGGTTATCAGACTGGCGGGCAATCCGTCGAGAAAATAAAATGAGGCAAATGCCATGCTTCCGAGGATTCCACCTGCGGTAATATACAGTTTCTGATTTTCCGAGCCGTCAACCAGTTTGCTGAGCAGAGGACCGATATAAATCATAAAGATGCCGTAAATGATAAAAATCCGTCCGATATCGGATTGAGACGTGCCGATTCTGCTTAAATAAAGCGGATTGAAATAATTTCCGAACCCGATCATCGCCATATTTGCGGGAATGCTGCTTAAAAAAATCAGCGCGAACACATTTCTGTCAGATAAAAAGCGAAAAAACTCTTTTATTCTGACGGATTCATGCGGCTGCTGAGAAATCTGGGCTTTTTCCCTGCGAATGGCATGACGCATGAATATGAGTGTATAACCTATCGCGCAGACTACGAAAATCGCACCGATCAGAAATACAGGTTTGTATCCGATATGTTCGGAAAGCATGGCTCCGGTCACATTGCCGCAGATAATTCCGGCATACAAGGCAGCGAAAAGAATGGCAAGCCCGTGAGCTTTCGAATTTTTATCGGAGTAAGAAATCACAAATCCCTGAGATGCCATGAAAAAAAGCCCGTATCCCGTGCCACTGACTGCCCGAGAAATAATAAACTGAATTGCATCGGGCGCGAGCCATGAATACAGCAATCCTATAGCTGTCAGAATCGTGCCTGCCAGAAATGGTTCATGCCATCCCCGGCGGTCATGCCAGATTCCTGCCATAAAAAATGAAAATCCCGCGCAAAATACCGATACGGAAACCGGAAGTCCCAATATCACATTTTTGGACAATCCCAGCATCGGCGCATATATCTTTTCCATATAAATCGGGATAAACGAAAAAGCGATTTCCGTGCCGAATAGCAAAATGAATATGACCGGGCGCATCATGCTGTAATGAACTGCGGATTCGGCGGATTTCACGTTTCTTTCCATCATCTGAAAAAACCAAATCAGCATTTCCACAAAAAAGAAAACGGAAATCAGCAGAACCGTTGCCGAATCCAGCAGAATCTCCCTGTAATATTCCGAGGAGACCATGCCTGAAACATATCCGATGTTTAAGCATGAAAAAACAATCTGGGACAAAATTACAATAACAGATATTCCGATAAAAACACTCTTTTCAGAAAAATACGGGTTTCTGATGATCACAATATTGATCACTGTCAGAACTATGATCGCAGATCCGATAATAAGCGCCATGTTTCCGAGAGAATGTTTCAGCGCAATATTATGAATTTTTTCGCTCGACTCTTTGATTATCGGATTTTCGCTCGCTTTTTGTGTTCGCAAGTCTTTTTCAGAGGATTGATATCGGGATGACCAATACTTTGCATACAATTTATCCAGTGAACTCAGACTCAGCAGCATGTTGAAAGCGAGTGTGAGAATCAGCAAAACCACAGCGCCGAAGACCTGTTTTATTCTGACAGATATATCCTGAGAAAATAGCATTACTTTTTCATCCTTTTCTGAAAAAAGGTTCCTTCGAACAGAAATAGCGGAGTTCCGTATAAAAAATATTCGTTGTTATTGTTTTTTACCATGAGTCTGGCTTTCGAATCATGTAACCTGCTGACATAAGGAAATATCGTAACCTGATCACCGTAAATCAGATTCAGATGCTCGGCAATAAATGCGATTGCCACCGCGCCGGTTCCGCACGCCCAAGTTTCTCGGTAAATCCCTCTTTCAAAACAGCGATATTCGATCATGCCCGAAGGATTCAGAATCCTGACGAAATTGACATTCAATCCATGAGGAAAAAATGCGGAATAATCTTTATTCAGACACATACCAATCTGATGAACCAGCCTGCTGCTCACATCCGACTGGACTTTTTCAGTATTTATAATGCCTCTCTTTTTTTTCTGGGTGTGGAAAATATAACTGGCAATCTTTTCCGAAGAAAATCCAGATTTTGTAAAAATAACCAGATGTGGCTCTCCGGTAAATGTCAGAAAACCCGAAATTTTGAGAGAACTTCCCCCCTTGAAATCAAATGATAAGCCGTTTTGTGAAAAAAAGATGTCAAGATCATGAATGATATCGAATTGGGCATGACACGGTCCGGTAATTTGGGGATTTACCAGTTTCTCCGGAAGTTGACAGGGAATTCCCATATTCGACCAAGTCAGCTTTTTCTGCAAGTCTGTTCCGATATTCAATATTTTAGGTAAAGACCTCGGAATTTCCGTCATGATTCTTGCTGTGGTAATACCGTACTTTTTATACAGATAATTCGAGATACAAAGCAATCCGTTGCCACAACTGAACGCTTCTTTCCCGTCAGGTTCGAACATTCTGAAAATAAAATCCGCATCATCCGAGCGGGGCAACTCTTTCCAATAGTTCCGGCTTTCGTTGATCTTGTTCAGAATTTCGGGCGTACAGGCTTGTACGACAAGAAAATTATCCGATCCGATCCCATAATAAATGTCCGTTGCCTGATATGCGAAACGGGATTTTTCTTCTTCCGAGAGTATCAGATTGTCAGTTTCATCAATAATCACAAACTTGTTACCGTGCATGGTGTATTTGACGAAAGATATCTCTTTCATTTAAAAACCTTATTTTGAGTATAACGATATTCTGCCATTCCGATTAATCAACGTAATATACATATAGCATGGTACATATATACTTTGCAAATACGAACCGCCTAAATTATATATAATTATACAGATATTTTATATCCCTGATTGAATTATAATATATTGATATAAATATAAAAAACAGTTAAGCCCCCTGATAGGATATCCGATGCTCGGATATAAATAAAAAATACTATAATTTCAATATATTAAAATATAGAGATTATGCGTATTTTTTTGCAGAGGACAGATCGGTCTTCTGAGAAAAAAGATAGCTCCGAATTAAGTGGGTTTTCGGGCGGAAAAGCGAAAAATATCTGATTTTATTTTCAAGCGAATAATTTCAACGATTCGGAAATACTTTTCACGCGCTTTCGGGCATGTTCAGGCTCGGAAATATTGGAAAGCTTCATCATCTCTTCCGCAGCTTTATCGGGAAACTCGGAGCGATGATGAATCGCTATTTTGTACCACTGCGGAAGTTCATACACGATATTCGATAGATTCACGGAATATCGGCGATGAATTTCCGCACGTTCCTTCATCTGCTTTTTTATTTCAGCGTCATCGGAGCGGGAATATCCGTTGAGATCAGAAGCAATCTGCTGTCTGATCCGGTGATAGCGGAATATCGGCAAAATCCAATACCGTCCGACCATGTAACTCATGGCACCTGCCATAAAACTGATTGCCGTTGCAATAATATATGCTTCCATCATTCATCTCTTTGCTGATCAATTGCTGCGGGTAGGAAAACTCTACTGGCAAAGTTACTTTTATCTCCCATAGTAATACTATTTGCAGCTTATTGACCTCTGTGTCGGTTTATTTTATTTTTTTAGTCAGTTAGGATGAGTTCGGGTGGAACAGAACTTGCAATATATGTATATCAGATACTTTCAAAAAGCAAGTGATTTGTATTAAACAACTTGAATCTATAGATTTATTTTTTATATAGATTCCAAATAAGAGCAAAAATTGTCGGATTTTAGACAAAAATTGTCAGCCTGACTTACAAAGACAGGCAAGGGGGATGATATGGCTAGTCATCATTATATAAGATTGCTGAGTATTGTGTTTGCCGTCGGATGGATCGTGTTTTTTTCTTTTTCCGCTCAGGCAGGATGGGATAACAATCCGCTTTTCGCTACGAATGGAACGGTTAACACTGTTGCCGTTGATGGTATCGGCAATATCTATATCGGAGGAAGCTTTACTTCGGTGGGAAACCCTTCTGTAACTGCAAATAATATTGCCAAATGGAATGGAACATCATGGGATACATTGGGAGGCGGATTAAACGGACCTGTGAATGCAATAGCCGTCTATGGAAGCAATGTGTATGCAGCAGGTACGTTTACGAACAAAGTTGCATGTTGGAACGGAACGAGTTGGCAATATCTTCTGATTATCGGCAGTCCTGATTTTCCCATATCAGGCACTGTTTATGCGCTGGCGATTGATGGTAGCGGACGCTTATATGCCGGCGGGGATATCACCAATCCTCCGAGCAAGATCATCGAATGGTCAGGTGGAAACTGGGGACCGGTCAGCGGCATACCCACCAGCGGCTATGTTTCAGCATTGGCAATCAACGGAAGTGTGCTGTACGCTGGAAGAAGTGCTATCATCGGCGTAGAAGAATATATTTATTACTTATCAGGAACAACAATGGTTCCGTTGACCAGTACTATAAATTCGAATGTTACAGCGATGACGTATGCAGGCGGCAAATTATATGCAGGAGGTGCTTTCACTTCTCCGGGAAATTATATTGCCGTATGGGACGGATTATCGTGGAGCGCTTTGGGAAGCGGGGTCGGCAGCACTGTTACTGCAATCGCTGTGGATACTACGGACAATATCGTTTATGCAGGGGAAAGCTCCGCAAGTTATATGACCGCTTGGAATCTTCCCGGTCATCTCGGCAATTGGAGCGCTGTGAGCGGCGTGGATGATCAGATCAATGCTTTTGCTTATCATAACAGCAGAGTATATGCAGGCGGAAATTTTACTGCTCCGACTTCTTCAATCGGAATGTACAGTGTTAATTTACCGCCCAAGGCAAGCAACAATTCTTATAATACGAATGAAGATACGCCTATTTCGGGAAATGTATTGACGGACACGAATCCCGACGGAGCCGATACTGATCCGGAAGGCACAACGTTAACAGCAGTTCTTGTAACCGCACCCTCTGCTGCTGCGACAGAATCTTTTACTCTGAATCCCGATGGCTCTTTTACTTATACACCGAAGCTCAATTTCAACGGCACTGTCAGTTTTACCTATAAAGCTGTTGATGCGACCTCAAAAGAATCTTCACCCGCTGCGGTTATGATCACAGTCAATGCGGTTAACGATGCGCCGGTAGCCAACAATGACAGCTATATAGCGTCCGAAGATACTCTGCTGACTGTTGCTGCCAAAGGTGTATTGGAAAATGATACGGATGTTGACAGCAGCACCTTTACGGCGGTACTCGATATCGGACCATCTCATGCTGCTTCTTTTGCATTGAATGCAAACGGTTCTTTCACGTATAAGGCTTCTGCCAATTATAACGGTACCGACACATTCACATATTATGCCAAAGACAGTGATAATGCTGTAAGTAACACCGCAACGGTAACAATCACTGTCGGTGCGGTGAATGATCCTCCTGTTGCCAATCCTGACAGTTATTCCACTGACGAGGATACTTCGTTGAGCATTGCCGTTGCGAATGGTGTGTTGAATAACGATAGCGATATTGACAGTGCTTCTCTGACTGCCGTATTGGCGGGCAACCCGGCACATGGCACGGTTACGCTTAATTCTAATGGTTCTTTCACATATACACCTTCTGCCAATTATAACGGCACCGATACATTCAGATATTATGCCAAAGATAATCTTAACGCTATCAGCAATACGGCAACCGTAAGCATCACGATTAATCCGATCAATGATGCGCCTGTTGCCAATCCCGACACGTATCTGATCGCTCAGAATACGATACTGAATATTCCGGCACCGGGTGTTCTGGCAAATGACGTTGATATTGAAAATAACACGCTTAATGCGATATTGGTGGCTGATGCTGCTCATGGGCATGTTGTTTTAAATTCGGATGGTTCATTTACTTATACGCCGGCATCGAATTATTTCGGACCGGATAGTTTCACCTATAAAGCCAATGATGGTCAAGCTCAGAATTCTGATTCCGCTATAGCAACCGTCAATATTCATGTGGATGTTCCTGTTCCGTCAATGGTATCTGTTTCCGATATTACGGCAACAACCGTGCTTCTTACCGGAAACAGCAATACGCAGACCGCGTCGGAACGGGGATTTTTCTGGTGGACAAACTATGATTCTTCGGGTCTGATATCTTCGGGCAGCGCGGGGATGGGCAATTTCAGCCTGAAACCGACCAACCTCAAACCGAACACAAGCTATAATGTTTCGGCATATATCAAAGTCGGAACTCAGGTGATTACTTCTGCCAACAAACTGACATTCACCACAACTGATCCGCTTCCGCCATCGGTGATCACAGGTTCTTTGTTCAGCGTCATCGGACAAGATATCACCGCTACCGGAGAAATCACAAACATCGGCAGTACACCTGTTACGATTTACGGATTCGTGTACAACACCTCTCCGTATCCGACTGTTTGGAATAAGGCATTGCCGTTCACATGGGATACCTCTCTGCCCTTGAGTGCCGGCAAAACATTTTCGGGAACGATCAGAAATCTTCCTGCAGGAAAATATTATCTCCGGGCTTATGCCAATAACAGTTTCGGAACAACTTACGGCGAACAGATTGAATTTAACGTTGTGGAGGATATCGTATCTTCCCCTTCCATGCCCGGAGATGTCAATGGCGATGGCGCGGTAGATTTGGAAGACGCGATTATCGTATTGCATATTTTATCGGGAATTTCGGTAAATGTACAGATTCACCTTGAAGCGGATGTGAACGGTGATAAGAGAATCGGCATCGAAGAGTTGGCTTATATTTTACAGAAAACAGCGGCACTCCGATAAAAAAACCCCGCAGGTACGATAGCCATGCGGGGCGACCTTTCATTGATTTATCGGCGGAGCTTCTTCCTGATCGATTTCATCGGCTTCATTCGGCTGTGCTGAGTCATCTGCCTGAGGCGACTGTCCGAGATTTTGTGCTTCTTCGATCTGTTCAGGTTCCTGCAGAGGATTGGCTTCAGACGGCTGCATCTGTTCCTGCCCCTGGTTTCCGCTAAGATCATCCTGAACGATTGCCTGATTTACAGCAAAGACAAGTTTATCCTGTATCGGTGTGCAGACGAAAACCATTATCGCCAAATTCAGCACAGCATAACGAAAAAAGATCATATCAATCTACCTTGAAAAATGCTTTGGACTTTGCCTTGCATACGGGACAACTCTCCGGCGGCTGAGTTTCGCAGGTATAACCGCATATCGAGCATACATAAATATCTGTTTCCGGCAAAGCACTCAGATTGTCCAATGCTTTCTGATACAAAGCCGCATGAACTTTTTCCACTTCATTGGCAAAGGTAAAGCTGCGCTCGGCAGTTTTGTTGCCTTCGGTTTTTGCAGCTTCGATCATCGCGGGATACATGGATTTGAATTCATGCGTTTCCCCTTCGATAGCCGCTTTCAGATTTTCCACAGTCGTTTTCACACCGTTTAATGCATTCAGGTGAGAATGGGCATGAATGGTTTCGGCTTCGGCTGCCGCTCTGAACAATTTTGCCACCTGCTTGTATCCTTCTTTGTCAGCCTGCTTGGCAAATGCAAGATATTTGCGATTTGCCTGTGATTCTCCTGCAAAGGCTTCTTTCAGATTCTGTTCGGATTTGCTCATCATAATCTCCTTTCATAATTTGATATTTTTCAGATATTCCCGAAGTTCGTTACACACGACAATATCAGTCGGAAATGCCATCTGCGGCAGACGATTCAGGGGAAAATATGCTGCATCCGCCGCATCCGAGCCTACCGACAGCTTTCCGCGGATAAGCTCTCCCCAAAACCATATTCCGACTGTCTGATGCTCCGGGTCGTGAAAATTGGAATGTACCGAAAAGACATTTCCGATATTGACCTCCAAGCCGGTTTCTTCCCTGCATTCACGGCGAGCGGAATCTTTCACATCTTCATCCCATTCCACATGACCGCAGGGAATACACCACAGTCCTTCATAAGACCCCAGACGTTTTACCAGCAGAATATCGCTTTGTTTCAAAACAATTACCGCAACCCCGACTGTCGGATTGCGATAATGTATCTTCCGGCATGGGTGGCAATATAAACGCTCTTTGCCGTCTTTGAAAACGAATTGTAACAGATTTCCACAAAAAGGGCAAAATTTAAACATTTCAGATATAGGCTATTTGCTTGAATCCTACCATTATATTTTGGTTACTTTTGCCACGCCGAAAATTCCGGTGGGTTTGATGCTCAGAAAAATCAGCAGAATCGAAAAAGCAATCAGGTCTCTAAACGTGGAGGGGAACACCGCTGCCACAAAGATTTCGATTGCACCCAAGACAAATCCGCCGATAAACGCTCCTCTGATCTCACCAATACCGCCGACAACTGCCGCAATAAAGGCTTTCCAGCCGATCAGCGCGCCCATATACGGCTCAAGCACCGGATAGGTGGTTACGAATAAAACGCCTGCCAAAGCTGCCATTGACGATCCCAGAATAAAGGTGAATACGATAATCGTATCAATAGGAATGCCCATCAGCGGAACCGCCACGCGGTCATAGGAGATTGCCCGCATTGCCATACCGATTTTGGTCTTGCGGACAATTGCTTCGAGCAGAAAAAATGCCAGAATCGCCGTGATAATCACCATGATCTTGGTGTTGGTAAAGGTAACTCCGCCGACAGTGTAGGTTATTTTCTGAATCATCGATGGAAATCCACGCCGACTTGCTCCGAGCAATGCCAGATTGCCGTTTTCCAGAATCAGCCCGCACATCAGAGCGGTAATCACCACATACAGACGGTTTGTACCTTTGCGCCTCAGAGGGCGATACGCAATCCGCTCCAATGTAACGCCGACACCTGCGGTCAGCATCATGGTCAGCAGGATTGTGGCGACAAAAATCATGCTCGGCGGAATCGGAAGTTTGATACCGAGCAGAAATGTGGCAATAAAAAAGCCGATGTATGCGCCGACCATGAAAATATCGCCGTGAGCAAAATTGATCAGCAGCAGAACGCCATATACCAGAGTATAGCCCAAAGCAATCAGAGCGTAAAAACTGCCCCATTGAAGCGCATTGAGCAGATGTTGAAAAAAAATTTGAATGTCCATAACCTGATTCCGAAAGCCGATATTTGATAAAGATAAGCCGATTTAACCGAATTTTATTTGAAAATCAATTCTTTTCTTCGGCAATCAGGGCTTTGACCATTTCGAGCATGGTCGGATTCAGGCGTTTCCACTTGGGCTGAATGGCTTTGTCTTCATGCCAGACAAACTCGACAAGCTCATATTCTTCGGGAATCCGGTGTGTGCCGCCTACACCGTACACTCTTTCGGGATAATATTCGATCCACAGCATCCGATGCGGGTCTATTTTGAACTCTTTGGTAACACCGGTTGCAATGTGTCCTGTGCAGCTTTTGACCGACATCCGGCTTTCGGGAATATCCGAAATAATGACGACTATCGGCTTCAGATGAGAAAGTCCTTTCTGATCACTCTTTCTCATATCATATATCCGAAGCCTGCATTTGCCACTTCCGAGTTTCATTTTTCCGCCCCAGCCCTGCCATTCGTATATATCATTATGGATCAGCATGATCTAAGCCTCCTTTGATGTCTGATAAATATCATAATGAATATCAGAAATCCGCTTCAAAGAAAACATGAATTTTAACTCAGAAGTTTTATCCACCTGATTACCGAATCTCTTGATATTTTCTATCCTGTCCGGCATTTTTTCTGCCCGGACGATTTAAACAAAAACTAACATTTCTCTAACCGGATTTTAACACTGATCTGAAAAACAGATTGTCAGATTTTTAAAATTCGGGACTATGAAGAGGAATGCCGTTATGACGGAAATCGCGTATGCCGAACCTGCTGCAAATATCTGCCCGCAGGAAATCAGACTTTTTGATATCAGACAACTGTCTTCCCACCCGTTCTGCCAGCTTTTTCTGAATTTGTTTGAAAATACTCTCGAAAAAACGCTATCTCTGGATGTATTCAACCGAGCATATTATCAGCTCAGACGTATCGGTAGCAGAGAGCATTTTTTTGAGAATTGCCTTAAAATACTCGATATTTCATATCAGGTAACCGACACCGATCTTGAAAAGATTCCCAAAACCGGACCTTTGGTGGTTGTGGCAAATCATCCTTTCGGCGGAACAGAGGGCGTGATTCTCGGAAACCTGATGGAAAGCATCCGCCCCGATGTGAAAATACTGGGCAATTTTCTGCTTCAGCCTATTCCCGAAATCTCCGATAGAATCATTCCGGTCAATCCATTTGATACGCCTCGTTCTCCTGCCGCTAACATGAAAGGACTTCGGGAAGCAGTGAAATGGGTGAAATCCGGCGGCGCGATCATCGTATTTCCTGCCGGAGAAGTCTCTCATCTGAAATTTCATCAGATCGGCATTCGCGACAGCGAGTGGTCATCCCATATTGCTGCAATGATCCGCCACAGTCAGGCAGACGTGTTACCGGTGTTTTTTCCGGGAAGAAACAGCCTGTTATTTCAGATCATGGGATTGCTGCATCCAATGTTCAGAACCGCTATGCTCCCCCGCGAGCTGGTCAATAAACGAAATCGGAAAATTCAGGTAAGTATCGGAAGCCCGGTTTCATGGAACAAACTCAGGCAGTTCGGAACAGATAAAGCTGTTATCGGTTATCTAAGAGCGATGACTTATTTTCTCGGAAACCGCAATACCCGGAAAAAAATATTTTTTCAAAAGATGAATTTCTTTACCCGGTCTGTACAGAACGTGATTCCCGCAATTCCGTCCCATCGTCTGAACGCCGAAATCGAAGCTCTTCCCGAAGATCAGACCGTTTACAAATTCAAAGATATGAGCGTTCATATCGCTTATGCGTCTCAGATTCCCAATGTTCTGGCAGAAATCTGCCGCCTGAGAGAACTGACCTTCAGGCAAGTCGGCGAAGGCACGGGCAAAAGCACAGACACGGATCGTTTCGATGCGTATTATCTGCATCTGTTTCTTTGGAACAAAACCCGGCAGGAAATTGCCGGCGCGTACCGTCTCGGGCTGAGTGATGAAATCATTCCGAGATTCGGAACAAAAGGCTTATATACCTCGACCTTGTTTCATCTCAGAGCCGGATTTGTTCAGGAAATGGCGGATGCTATCGAACTCGGACGATCCTTCATTCGCCCGGAATATCAGAAAAAACACAACAGTCTTGTATTGTTGTGGCAGGGAATCGGAAGATTTGCGGCAGCCAACCCCCGATATAAAATTCTGTTCGGATCGGTCAGCATCAGCCGGGATTACCGGAAGATATCCAAAAATCTGATGGTGGAATTTTTAAATCAGCATAAGCTGAATCCCGAACTCTCCGGATTGGTCAGAGCGAAAAATCCATATCGGATATGGGGAAATATCGGTTTTGACAAAGAAATACTGCGTTCTCCGAACAGCGATATTGACGATATTTCCGTGCTGATTTCCGAAATCGAAAAAGACGGCAAGAAAGTTCCGGTGCTGCTTAGGCATTATCTCAAGCTGAACGCGGAACTGATCGGCTTCAATGTGGATAAAAACTTTTCCGATGTGGTGGACGGGCTGATCCGGGTGGATCTGACCCGAACCGATCCCAAGCTGCTGAAGCGGTTCATGGGAGATCGGGGATTTTGGGAATTTGCAGAATATCATCAAATTCCGACAGGACCTGGTTCATGAGCCCGGAGTCTCTGATTCAGACTTACGGATATCCGATTCTGTTTATCGGAGCAATTCTGGAAGGAGAATCCTTTGTGCTGGTTGCCGGGAGCTTGGCTCAGAACAATTATCTGGAACTCAAGTGGGTGATTCTGACGGCTTTTTCAGGTTCTTTTGTCGGAGATCAGTTTTTCTTCTTTCTCGGACGATACCGGGGTGTTCCGTTTCTTGAAAAATACCCGTCATGGAAGGAAAAAATCGGCAAAGCCAGATGCATTTTTGAGAAATATCGTATCCTCACGATTATCGGATTCCGGTTTATGTACGGACTCAGAAGCGTATCGCCGTTTGTGATCGGCATGAGCGGTTTCTGTCCGGGACAGTTCGTAGTTCTGAATATACTGGGCGCAATGATCTGGTCACTCACCATGGTATCCATAGGATGCGGATTGGTCAGAATGATCCGATTTTTCTGAAAACAAATAAAAATTCACAGATGGTCAAATCCTATTTCAAATCAGCAAGGCTTTATAAACTTCTTTGTTTTCCACCGGTCCCAGCAGCGTCAGGCAGAATTTCTCCGCATCCAGCAGCGTTTTTGACAGAGCAAGAATATCTTCTTTGCTGACTGCTTCGATACCTGCGATGATGTCTTGTACCGGAATATCGCGTCCGAAATGAATTTCGTTCTGCGCGAGGCGGGTCATCTGGCTATCCGTGCTTTCCAATGTGAGAAACAGCGAGCCTTTGATATATTCTTTGGCATCGGAAAGTTCCTGATCCGACACCGGCTCGGATTTCAGGCGCCGCAGTTCGTGCAGCATAAGGCGGATGGTTTCGGGTGCATTCGGCGGATCAACCGCAGCACAGGTTCCGATGACTCCCGTATCCGTATAAGAAGAGATGAAGGAATACACGGAATATGCCAGTCCGCGCTGTTCGCGGATATTCTGAATCAGCCGGGAACTCATATTGCCGCCCAGAATGATGTTGATGAGGGAAAAGACATATCTTTGAGTATGGGTCAGCGACAAGCCTTGTGATGCCAGACAGATATGCAGTTGTTCCAAGTCTTTGGGATACAGAAATATGCCGGAATGAGGGGAAGGAACAGTTCGGACAAGCCGCGTTCCGCCATCCGAAAGGCTCCCGAATGACGGGGCAAGCATGTCAATCACCTGCTCATGCTCCAGATTTCCGGCAAGCGAAATCACAATGCGTTCGGGACGATAGACATTATGAAAATATTGCCGGAGCATCTCCGAGTCGAAACTCAGCACATTTTCCCGTGTTCCCAGAATCGAGCGCCCCAGCGGATGATGCCCCCATAATGCATGTTCTGCAAGAAGATGCAGATATTCTTCGGGGCTGTCTTCGATCATGCCGATTTCCTGATAAATGACCGTGCGTTCCCGCTCGACCTCCTGCGGGTCGAACGCAGAATCGGTCAGAATATCCGATAGAATTTCAATGGCTTTGGGAAGGTGGATATCGCTGACGCGGGCATGATAACAGGTGGTCTCCATTGAGGTGAACGCATTGGTCTGGCTGCCGATCGCGTCAAATTCTCTCGCGATCTGAAACGCAGATCGTCTGCCTGTGCCTTTGAACAGAATATGTTCGATAAAGTGGGAGATGCCATTTTGCTCATCGCTCTCATCGCGGGACCCGACACTTACCCATATTCCCATTGAGACCGACCTGAGATAAGGGATTCTGCCCGTGAGAATCCGAATGCCGTTTTGCAGACATGTTTTACGCACTTCGGGCTGCATCGTCCTCCAACACCGCTCGGTGGCTGAGTTTGATCTTGCCGTCTTTGGTGATTTCCAGCACCTTGACGCGCAGCATACCGCCTTCTTTCACCCCATCTTTGACCTCCTTGACCCGTTTGGTGGAAAGTTGTGACATAGTCAGCAGACCGGCGTTACCCGGAATCAGTTGGACAAATGCTCGCACATCCTTGTTTTT
>CAZMDM010000509.1:0-10437 GCA_964564775.1 uncultured Desulfonema sp.
CCGCATCTCTGCCATTCCGCAGCATAGCGAAGTTCGAGGGGGGTTGTGCGATATCGCGGTATCAGGGTTGCCACGATGCCCGCGTATGCTCCGAACGGCGAAAACTGCACCGGATAAAGACGCTCGATAAATCGGGATATACGTCCTGTGGGATGGGGTATCTGGCAGATTGTCCGCCATTTTACCGGAACATTTCCAATCGCTGAATACAGCATGTTCTTCACGTCACAGATACTGAGAAACCTTGCCTTATCATAAAATGTCCGCGTGAACAGGCGCTTTAGACGCATTCCCGATGCTTTGAGCGAATAGCGATTGATCAGTCCGACAAAGACCTGATCTTTTGCCACCCGACAGGCTTCTTTGATGGCTCTCTGAGGATTTTCGACAAATTCGAGAGTTTTATTCAGGCATACATAATGAAACTCGTTGTCATCAAACGGAAGTTCCTCGGCAAATCCCGGATATAATTCTGCCCGATGCTCCAGAACCTCCGAAGCTATTTCCAGCATTTCCGAAGACGGATCAAGTCCAGTAATATCGAGTCCCGCGTTCAGAAACGGAATCAGATTCGATCCTGTGCCGCAGCCGATGTCCAAAATCCGCCTTCCCCGGACAGGTTTGAGCATTCTGAGCATCATTTCCTGCTCAAGTTCCGTGCTGCTCAGAATGTTGGGAAGATTCAGATATTGCTGATATTGAAGCGCATCGTTATGGTTGAAAATATAGCCCATGACAATATGGTAAAAGAATCGGGCTATTTTATCAAGGGAAATCTGACAGGAGGCGTAGCCGGAGGAGGATATGTTTTTTTCGAAATCAGAAGCTGCTGCTGATGGTTTTGCGCGAATTAGGTAATGTGAGAGACATTGACATTCATGCTGTCATAGGAGCGGAAGATGATTTTTTCCCGCTCTGCTTTTTCTTTCGGAAACGGAATAAATTCAAGAGAACTGATTTTTTCCTCAAGCATCTGTTTTGAAAATATTGCATCCATGCCTTCTCCGATTTTTTTACCGGACACTGTATCCAGCACAATTGCAGTTTTGCCGTCAGATACCGCGCAGAAAGGAATCTGATAGTCCCCGATCAGCCGCGCTGCTGCAAGAATTTCGCGCTCTCTCGATCCCAATGATCCCGCGGCAGTTTTGACTGCCATCATCCGCCGCTTATTCACCCAAACTACAAGATCAATTTTGGAGCGGTATATTTCTCCGTTTATCATTATTTCGATCCGCGCATCGGCTTCAATATCTTCTTTGGCAAAGCCCTTGTGTTCAACCAGAAAACGCGCTGTTGCCTGACGATTTTCCTCTGCACCGATCAGAGCTATCGGTTTTCCGCTGATAAAATCAATGACAGTATCGCTTATCATTTTATCTCTCCCGGATCATCGAATTTTTCAGAGATTGTGAATGTATCACTGATCCGATTCATCATGAAAGGGTTTTCAGCACACTTTGAATTCATAAAATAAGTTCTGCTCGGACAGCGCCCGTGCCACCACGTCCTCGATAATCTGTTCTTCTTTGGCTTCCGCAATTCCGGCTGTTACCAGAAAACAGAATCCCGGGAAAAGACAGGAATCCGAAAGCTTTTCACTTTGCATTGCCTGTGCCAGTTTTTCACATACCGCAATCGCGCCTTCGGTTTCGGTATTCGGCAGAGCAATCATAATTTTATCCATACCGTAACGGGAACAGATATCGGTGATTCGGAGATGTTTGCGGATACGGCTTGCAAAATGCCGGATCGCAGCCTGATAGGCTTCGTGTCCCGCGCTGCTTTTGATATCATTCATGGTCTGCATGGTCAGCAGGATAATCGAAAACGCGTGGCGATGGCGTTTCATTCTTGCCATTTCTTCTCTGAATCGCCTTTGTCCCTGAGGCTGAGGCGCCATGCCCGTCAGTTCATCATGCCTGCTTTCGGATCCATTGATAAAATCCTGAATTTCAGGATCAGTTGTCCGCTGAATTTCTTCGGGTTTTCCCTGAAAAATGATATTTCCGTTGTTCAGCATTGCCACACGGTGGGAAATATAAAAAATATCCGGGATTTCATGGCTGACCACAATCCCTGTGAATCCGAACTGTTTCTGATAATCGGCAATCATGCTGTGAACCGCGTTTTTGCGGATCGGATCGAGACCGGTGGTCGGCTCGTCAAACAGAACGATTTCCGGCTCGGTAATCAATGCTCTGGCTAAGGCAACTCGCTTTTTCATGCCTCCCGAAAGCTGGGACGGATATTTGGAATCAATATCCTGCAAATCCAGTTGTTCCAGTTTGCTGCTGACACGCTGATGAATTTCCGACTTGGAAAATGTATGCTTTTCAACCAAGGGCAGCGCGATATTATCGAATACGGTCATCGAATCGAACAAGGCGGTATTCTGAAACATGTAGCTGAATTTCTGCTTCATGGCTTTTTTTTCAGCTTTACTCATGCGGGAAAAGGGTTTTTCCTCAAACAGAATATCACCGGAATCATAGTCCAGCAGACCGATGATGATCTTGAGCAAAACACTTTTGCCCACGCCGCTTTTGCCGATGATGCTGGTAACCTGTCCTTTGTAAATACTCAGATCAGCTTCTTTCAGTACATGGTTATCGCCGAAGGATTTGGATAATTTGTCAAAACGAATCAGAGATTGCTGCATTTCAGGTTCACCATTGTCAGAATTTTTCAACTTTTCCTTCTTTCAGCAGATCATTGTATGCTTTTTCAAGACGATTTAAAACTTCCTGAGCATTCGGGATTTGTTTGGAAACCACGAATTTCAGGCTGAAGATGGATACCTGACTGAAGTTCAGGTTCGGAATAGTCATATTTTCAAGCTTTTTTTGGGCAGGCACTTCATATTCGAGCAGATAATCCGCTCTTCCGTGTGCCAGAATATTAAATGCCGGATCACGGATATACAGTTCGTTATATCGGATATGATTTGCCGGGTCTTTAATAAAGCTGGTCCAGCCTCCGTAGCTGTAATCTTTCAGAATCAATACGGATTTTCCCCGAAGATCTTCTTTTTTCGTAATCCGCGGTTTATCGCCGATCCAATACGCGTTCAGCGTTACTTTACCGATTTCTGCATTTCCGATCAGGGTTGTTTTCTGAAATTCGGGAAGCGTGGCAAGACCGACCCACAGATGAATCTCTCCCGAATCCAACAGATTGATGATCTGATGCACGGAATATGATTCAGGACGCCACTCATATCCTGCCTGTTTCATCACCTTATCTATGATATCGATAACAATTCCTTCGGATTTTTTTTTCTTATTGGTAAAATAATACGGAGGAGATTCGATATGTGCCATTCTGATTATCAGAACAGGCACTTCTTTCGAATCAGCGCTGACAACATGTTCCGATATGGCAAAATATGCGACAAGGCAGGCTATACCTGCTATGATGAGATATGATGATATTTTTTTCATGTCAGATCAGGAAAGAAGTAATTATATAGTCTGTTACGAAAATCAGCACACAGGAAATCACGACTGCGGAAGTCGTGGCAAAACTGACTCCTTTTGCTCCGAATCCTTCCGAGCGGGTGTGCGTGAAATAGCCTTGAAAACAGCATATTGTTGCAACCACCGCCGCGAATGCGACAGATTTGACAAATCCGCCGTTGATATCCGTCATTTCAACGCTTTTCTGCATGTGCGAAAAATAAATGCCGGAATTGATATCCAGCATCACGCAGCCACTAAGATAGCCTCCGAAAATGCCGATCACATCGAATAATGCGGTCAGCAAAGGAAAGCTGATCAGCGCGGCAGCCAGCTTAGGGCTGAATAAAAATCGCACAGGATTGATATCCATGGTTTCAAGCGCATCAATCTGCTCCGAAATCCTCATAATTCCGATTTCAGCCGCAATTGCCGAACCTGCCCGGGCAGTTACCATGATTGCCGTCAGCACGGGTCCCAACTCCCGAATCAGGGTAAGCCCTACGGCTGATCCCAACATACCTTCGGAGCCGAATTTGACCAAAGTGTAATATCCCTGAAGTCCAAGCACCATTCCAGTAAACGCGCCGGTCAGGCAGATAATCAAAATGGACTTCGCGCCGATAAAGTAAATCTGGTCGCTGATCTTGAAATATTGAAACGGATATGAAAAAATGTGAATAAAGCCCTGAACAAAAAAAATAGCAATTCTGCCCAGTTCCTGTATCAGAAAAATTGCCGGTCTTCCCAGTGCTGCAAATCCGTTCCGAATGTTTTCACTCATATTTTCAACCTCTTGTGAAGAGATTTCCGAACCGGGATTTTCAGAATGATCTGAAAACCTCTGATCGTGCATACGATACTCGCCCTTTTCGGCGTTGTCAACCTGCTTATTCGAAAACCAGCATCTCCGGCTTAAAACGATGTTCGGAATTTCCGATTTTATGCGGATTCTGCCCGAAGCTGACCGCATGCTGCCGAAATATCCGCTCCTTTGCTGTATCGGATCATCACGGTATAACCGCCGCGATATAAAATATCCTGAAATCGGTCGATTGCAGGATCATCGGATCGCTGAAACTGGCTTCCCTCATGTTCATTGAACGGGATCAGATTAATTTTGGCTTTGATACCGTGCAGCAGCTTCACCAGTTTTTTGGCATCTGCCTGAGAGTCATTGATGCCTTTCATCAGAATATACTCGAATGTGATCCGGCGTCTTGTCCGCAGAGGGAACTGCCTGCACGCTGCCAGCAGTGTTTCGATGGGATATCTGCGATTGATCGGCATGAGCATATTGCGGGTTTCATTGTCTGCGGCATTGAGAGACACTGCGAGATTGACCTCCGTATCTCTGCCCAAGTCTTCGATTTTCGGAACAAGTCCTGCGGTGGAAACCGTAGTTCTTCTTCCTGAAAATTTCAGCCCGTATTCACCATTGTTGATAATCTCCAGCGCATTCACCAGATTGACATAATTTGCCAAAGGTTCACCCATGCCCATAAACACGAGATTGCTCAGGCGCATGTCTTCATCGCCCAGATCGTATGCAATATCCCGAATCTGAGCAATAATTTCGCCGGATGTCAGATTGCGGACAAACCCGCGGGTGCCGGTCATGCAGAATCGGCAGTTCTGTGCGCATCCGACCTGCGTGGAAATGCACAGGGTATAATGATCTTTTTCGGGAATCAGAACACTTTCGATATGCTGTCCGTCAGAAAGCCGGAAAAGATATTTTTTTGATCCGTCCCGAGACTGCTGAATGCGGGTTTTTTCCAGCCGGTCAATCGTGAAATGTTCTTTGAGCAATATCCGTATTTCTTTGGATATATCGCTCATATCATCGAAATTGTTGGTCTGGCGCAGATAGACCCATTTCAATATCTGTGCTGCCCGATATGGCTGTATCCGATGCGATTCAAGCCATGAGATTAGTTTTTCCTTTTGAAATTCTTTGATATCCATTATAATATCACACCTTAACAATCATGATTCACTATTCCGAAATTATGGGAAGATAAATATGGAAAGTTGTACCTTTTCCCTTCTGAGATTCGACTGCTATTTTTCCGTGATGGCTGTGAATAATCGCATAAGCAAGGGTAAGTCCCAAGCCCATGCCTTTTTGCGGACCGCGTTGTTTTCTTGAAAAATATGGATCGAAGATGCGGGAAATATCTTCTTCGGAAATACCGATGCCGCTGTCGGAAATAAAAATTCTGACATACTGTCCTTTTTCAAGCAGCACACCATGAATCTGCATATCCTCGTCTGTACGGATACTGTCTGCGCCTATCTCTATCTTTCCGCCATCCGGTATCGCTTCAATCGCATTGCTGATCAGACTTCTAAATGCCCGGCGCATCTGTTCCGAATCAATCCCGATCTTGGGCAGGTTTTCCGAAAAACGATACTCACAACATATCTTCTGAGCAAAAGCAGATAATAAGGTATCAGCTTCTTGATGAAGAAGATCGGCAACCGATACGCTGATTTTTGTCAGATCCGAGCCTCTGCTGCAAAAGAGCAGTTGATGAATCAGGCGGCTCATTGCCATGCAGGTTTTAAGTGCCTGATCCAGACAACGGAACCCCCGGCTGCTTTTGTCGATATCATCCATTGCCAGTTCGATATTTCCGGTGATTGCAAAAAGCATGTTATTGAAATCATGTGAAATACCACCGGCTATAATTCCGGCTGCCTCGAATTTCTTTGCCATCAGAAATTCTTTTTCCATCCGGGATTTGTACAGCGCGACTTCTATCCCCGCCCTCAGTTCTCCGTCTTCGAATATCGGCTTGAGCAGATAGCCAAAAGGCTCGCTCACTTTGGCGCGGCGGACAATGCCATTATCAGAGTAAGATGTCAGAAATATGACCGGAATATCAAAACGCTTTCGGATATGATCTGCGGCTTGAATGCCATCCATTTCTCCCTGAAGCCGGATATCCATCAAAATCAGATCCGGGCGATATTTTTCAGCATATCCGATGGCTTCTTGCCCCGACACCGCTATTCCGACCACAGCATATCCCAGACTCTCCAGCCTGTCCTGAATATCTCTGGCAACAATAATTTCATCTTCGACAAGCAAAATTTTGGATTTCATTCTGTATTCCAAATCATTCATGTTTTCTGAATGTAATGATAAACCGGGTTCCTTCGGTTCGTACGACTTCCACGCTGCCCTGCAATTGTCTTTCAACCAGATCGAAGACCAGACGCAAGCCCAGAGAATCCATATTGCGGATATCGGATTCGGGAGCAATTCCGATGCCGTTATCACTGACACAAAGCTCGATCCGGTCTTTATCCTGTCGTATGGCAATTCCGATTTCTCCTGATTTTTTGTTCGGAAACGCATATTTCAGCGAATTGGATACCAGCTCGTTGATTATCAATCCTAGCGGAATAGCCTGATCCATATCAAGTGAAATATCACCGATATCGACAGACAGCCTGATCCGTCCGATTCTCGCGCCGTAAATCTGAAACAGTGTTCTGACAAGCTTGTCCAGATAATTTTTGAAATCAATCCTTGCCAGTTCGGGAGACTGATAAAGCGTTTCGTGAATCAAAGCCATCGCGCTGATCCGGGTATGACTTTCCCGGAACAGTTCGAGAATCTGCGGGTCTATGATCTGTTTGGACTGAAGCCTGAGCAGACTGGTAATCACCTGCATATTGTTTTTGACCCGGTGATGGATTTCTCTGAGCAGCACCTCTTTTTCGGCAAGGGAAGCTCTGATCTGCTCTTCTGCCCGGATACGCTCGGTGATATCCCGTGCTGCCGCAAATACACCGATGACATTTTCATGTTCATCGCTATACACGGATGCGTTGTAAATCACCGGCGTAACATGCCCGTTCCGATGGCGTATTTCCAGAAAATAATCACGAACCACTCTTTTTTCAAATACCTGCCGATAACCGATCCGGGCTTTTTCCGGTTCGGTGAAATAATCGGAAAAATCCGTGCCGATCAGTTCCGTGCGTGAATATCCGGTAATCTGCTCGGTTGCCGCGTTCACATCGCTGATCTTGCCCTCCGGGTCAATGGTTACCAGAGGATCGATACTGGCTTCGATCAGACTGCGGTTGTATCGGAGAGCAAAATGCAATTTACTTTCGATCTTTTTGCGCTCGGTAATGTCCATAAAATTACCGATGACACGGACAACCCTGCCCTTTTCGATGATCGGGGTTCCGATGGTTCTTACCCAAATATGTTCTCCGCCCGCACGGACAAATCCAAGTTCCAGATCATAAGGCTCACCTGCTTCAAGAGCATTCTCAAATGCCTGTTCCATGATCCGCGCACTTTCGGCATCGTAAAAGCGGATAGCCTGCTTCACATTGGGATCATAATCCCGACTTACGCCGTAGATGCGATACACCTCATCGGTCCATTCAAGTTTTCCGGTAACCGCATCATATTCCCAGCCACCCACCTTGGAAATCGCCTGTGTCTCATTCAGAATTTTATAGATTTTGCGAAGTTTGTCTTCTGCTTTTTTGAACTTGGTAATATCGCTCATTGCTGTCAGCAGCAGTTTTTGATCCTGCAAGCGGATCGTATCTGCTGAAAACAGCCCGTAACGTAATTCTCCTGTTTTGCTGCGGCAGACAATTTCATAATTCTTCAAGCATCCTGTTTCACTGATGATTTTTATTGCCGCATCTCTCTGGGAAATATCATGAAATACGCACAGTTCAAGAGCGGTTTTGAAGAGAATCTCATCTTTTTCATACCCCAATGTCTGAAGAAGCGATTCGTTGACCTCGATAAATTGTCCGCTTTCCAGATCAATGATTGCCATCGGAGAGGGATTGGAATAAAAGGCTTTGGAAAATTTTTCATCGGAAATCCTCAACGCTTGTTCCGTTTTTTTGCGTTTGCTGATATCCCGCGCATAGCACAGAACTGCTTTTTGTCCCTGATACTTAATCACGGAACTGCTCATTTCTATCGGAATGCAGCGCCCGTTTTTGGCAATATGAGCTGTTTCAAACACCAGATGTCCTTCGCGGAGAATTTCTGCCATACGGGCGGATACTTTTTCGGCATATTCGGGCGAATCCATATCTTTCGGAGTCATCTGTAACAATTCTTCGGAACTATATCCCAATCGCGTACACGCGGTTTTATTGACTTTCAGAAGCCTACCTGTCAGATCATAAATAAAAATCGCATCATTGGCGTTGTCGAACAGATTCCGGTATATATCTTCAGCCTGTTTTTGCCGGCGAAACTGCCAGAGCAGAAACCATCCGATGGCTGCACCGATCAAGCCCGATAAATATAAAGTCGTATATTCTGTCATTGAAGAATTTCACTGATTTTTTCGGAAAGATATCGGAGGCTAAAGGGTTTTTGGATAAAGCCCTTGCAGCCTTGCTCCAAAATTTTTGCCGCCTGTCCGTTGATGCTGTATCCGCTGGATAACAGCACTTTCACATCGGGATTGATCTGCTTTAGATGAGTGAACACAGTCGCGCCGCTCATTTCCGGCATAATCATATCCAAAATAACCAAATCAATCTGACGGATATGCTCCTGATATATCTGAAGAGCGTCTTTGCCGCTGTTTGCTGTCAATACTTCATAGCCCAATTCTGTCAGCATCTGCCTGCCGACATCCAAAATCATCTCTTCATCGTCAGCAAGCAGGATCAGCCCGGTTCCTTTGATGATCTGCTCCGAAACGCTATGCGCTTTCACAGCTTCCTTCTCGGAAACCGGCAGATAAATCGTGAACGTCGTTCCTTTTCCCTGTTCACTATACACATTGATAATGCCGCCGTGATTTCGGATAATGCCGTAAGCTGTCGCCAGCCCGAGTCCCGTGCCTCTGCCCATTTCTTTGGTGGTGAAAAACGGCTCGAAGACGCGCTGCTGAGTGGCTTTGTCCATGCCGATTCCCGTGTCCGTAACCGATATTTTGACATAATGACCGGGCAGCAGATCGTATGGTTTCACATAGTGTTCATCCAAAATTGTATTTTCGGTTTCCAGAAACAGATCACCTCCGTCGGGCATGGCATGAGCCGCATTGACAAACAGATTGAGCAGCACTTGTTCTATCTGATCGCAGTCTGCTTCGACAACTCTCGGCATTTTGTCAAGATGAAAATGAATTCTGATTTCTTTATGCGTTCTGCCGAACATTTTGGCAGTTCTTCCGATCAGTTCATTCATATCGGTTGCCTTTACCTCATATTTGCCGCCTCTGGCAAAGCCCAGCAACTGGCGGGTAAGATTCGCGCCGCTCTGCACATATTTTTCAATATTCGACAGCTTTTCATAATGAGGATGGTCGTTTTGAATATCTAATAGCATCAGAGAAGCATTTCCCATGATTCCGGTAAGCAGATTGTTGAAATCATGGGCGATTCCTCCGGCAAGCGTTCCGATGGCTTCCATTTTGAGCGCGTGATTCAGTTTGCTTTCCATCTGACGGATTTGACGCATATCGGTTATGACGCCAAAACTGCCTTTGAAATTGCCGTGTTCGTCATATATAGGCACCGGCGACACCACAGTGGGCAGTTTTTCACCGTTTTTTCGGGTCCATTCGATTTCATAAGTACCGGAGTGTCCCTGTCTTCGTTTTCTGATTTCATTCTGAAATTTATGAATATTATTATCATCCAGAAACGCTTCGGCAGTTGCACCCATAAGTTCGTGTTTTGTATATCCCAGCATATCGCAAAGTTTCTGATTGGTGTATGTCAGAATAGTATTTTCATTCAGAATCACCACACCTTCGTTCATGGTTTCCACCAATTGACGATAGCGCTTTTCGCTTTCTTCGAGTTCCAGATTTTTTTCTTTCAGATCACTGTTGATCCGGTTCAAATCTGTAATCATATCGTGAATTTTATCAGTCATGGCATTGAATGCCAGACTCAGCATTGTCATTTCATCCGAGCCTGAAACCGATGCACGGCGAAAAAAATTTCCCTGTCCGATATC
>CAZMDM010000510.1:0-1909 GCA_964564775.1 uncultured Desulfonema sp.
TGACGCGTTTATCATGGAAGAAGACGAGCCGCTCACCGAGCGCATTATCCACGAATATCGGGGCTTGAATCTTTCCCGCCCGCCCCGTCTGACCTATGTTCCCAATGCGGAAAAAGCCTTCGAAGCCTTATCCAAACGAAACTTTGATCTGGTTCTGACCATGCCGCGTCAGGATGATATGGATCCGTCGGTATTCGGAGCAAAAGTCAAGGAAAAATATAAAAATATTCCGGTTGTGGTCCTGACGCATACCCTGACCGATACGCTGATGGAGCGATATTCGGAAATGCCCGGAATTGATCGGCTTTTTGTCTGGTCCGGCAACACCTATCTGCTGCTTGCGATTATCAAAAATCTCGAAGACTGCATGAATGTGGATAATGATACCCATCGGGCAATGGTGCGGGTAATTATTCTGGTGGAGGATTCGCCGGTGTATCGCTCTTCGATTCTGCCTTTGCTGTATCAGGAAGTGGTAGGGCAGACCAATGCAGTGATGGAAGATTCGCTGAATGAAGAGCATCGGATTGTGAGAATGCGCGCTCGCCCCAAAATTCTGGTGGCAGAAACCTATGAAGACGCGGAAGCCATGTATCGGCAATATAAGCCGTATATCTTAAGCGTATTTTCGGATGTGCGCTTTCCCAAAGACGGCGTGATGGACCCTGAAGCCGGTTTTTCGCTGCTTTCCATGATTCACCAAGAATCGCCGGATATTCCGCTTCTGATGCTCAGTTCCGAAGAAAAAAATCGGGAAAAAGCTTTGAATGTTCCGGCAATGTTTCTGAACAAGACTTCTGTGCTGCTGCATCAGGAAATCCATTCGTTTTTATCCCGATATCTCGGATTCGGAGATTTTGTATTTCGTATTCCCGGCTGTGGCACCGAAGAGGGCTGCGAAGTGGCACGAGCCGCGAACCTGCTGGAAATGGAAAAAGTGCTGCCGAATATCCCCGATGAATCGGTTCTGTATCACGGCACTCGGAATCATTTCTCCACATGGCTGATGGCGCGATCTGAAATTCAGTTGGCATTGAAACTGCGGCCGGTCAAAGCCAGCGATTTTGCTTCTCCTAAAGAAATCAAAGAGTTTCTGATCTCCTGCATCCGGGATCGCCGAAAACACCGGCAAAGAGGCATTATTTCGGATTTTTCTTCCGGCAGATTCGATACCGAAGCCGATTTCATCAAAGTCGGCAGAGGCTCTCTGGGCGGCAAAGCGCGAGGGCTGGCGTTCATGTCCGCATTGCTTCGCCGAAAAAAAAATCTGCCGGAACAATTCCCGAATATTCACCTGTTTATTCCCAAAACACTGGTGCTTTCCACCGAATGCTTCGATGTGTTTCTGGATAAAAACCGTCTGAGAGATGCGATGAGTTGCGAATGTGATGATCATCGGATTACGGAATTGTTTGAAAAAGCCATTTTCCCGGAACGATTCAGACGGGATTTGGAATCGTTTCTGAAGCAGGTCGGAACACCATTGGCAATCCGATCATCCAGTCTGTTGGAAGACGCGCCGTATCAGCCCTGGGCAGGCATTTACAACACCTTCATGATTCCCAACAATCATCCTGATCTGTCCGTGCGTCTGGAACAACTGATCAATGCGATCAAAATGGTTTATGCCTCGACCTTTATGGAACTGCCCAAGTCTTTTGCCTTGAGAACCGCACATCGCACCGAAGAAGAAAAAATGGCGGTAATAATTCAGCAATTGGTCGGAATGCAATATGACAACCTGTTTTATCCCGCGATTTCCGGCGTTGCCCAGTCGTATAATTTTTATCCCATTTCCTATATGAAGCCTGAAGAGGGCATTGTGCATCTGGCATTGGGGCTGGGCAAAACCGTTGTGGAAGGCGGTTCTTCACTGCGCTTTTCTCCGGCATATCCGCAGTTTTTGCCG
>CAZMDM010000511.1:0-4529 GCA_964564775.1 uncultured Desulfonema sp.
AAGATGGGTTTAAGTGACAGGATCAAGTGTTTTAACCAATTCCCGGGGATAAGATTCTTTGGGACAAGTCAGTATTTCCGTTACGGTTCCGCTTTCGATCAGATGTCCTCTATGAATGATTCCCATATTTTCGGCAAGATAAGAAATTGCTTTCAGATCATGGGAAATAAACAGAATTGCCGTGCCTTGTTCTTCTTTCAGGGAACGCAGCAGATTCAGAATGTGCAGTTTCGTGAGCGGATCAAGTCCGGTCGTAGGCTCATCTGCAATCAAGATTTTGGGGTTCAGCCCGATGGCAATGGCTATCAGAATCCGCTGCTGCATTCCGCCGCTGAGTTGAAACGGATATGCGTTGCTGAGATTCGCATCAAGCCCTACTTTTTCAAGCAAAGCTTCGGTCTGCCGGACTGCTGTTTTATAAGAAATTCTGCGGACATCTTCCAAAGCTTCTGCAATCTGCTTTCCGATTTTCAGATATGGATTCAGCGACATAGCAGCACTCTGGAACATCATAAAAATCTCCCGCCCTCTTTTATCGCGCCATGCTTTCGGATGGTTCGGCGCGATATTTTCTCCGGCTATACGGATAACACCTTCGCTGACTTTCATCGGAGGACTCAGAAGTCCGCAAAGTGCATAAGCAAGAACGGTTTTTCCCGCGCCGCTCTGACCTGCAAGTCCGAAAATCCGACTGTGTTCAAGAGAAAAAGCGATTCTGTGAATAATTCGGCGATGATCCGTATCTACGGAAAGATTGTCCACTTCAAGTAATTTCATAGTTGGGGCGCACCTGAAAATAATCTCTCAGCCCTTCTCCGATTAGCGTAAATGCCAGCACCGACAGACTGATCGCCGCACCCGGTGCAAGAACCAGCCATGGAGATCGGGACATATACAGCCGGGCTTCTCTGAGCATCATTCCCCATTCCGGTGTCGGAGGCTGAACGCCCAGTCCGAGATAACTCAGCCCGGAAATCACCACCATCATTTTGCCTGCGCTCAATGAGACGCTGACCAAAAGCGGCGGCAATACCTGAGGAATGATACATCGCCTGATGATACGGAAATTGCTTAATCCCATGCTCACGGCAGCTTTGACAAAATCTTTTTCTTTGGCGGACAATACCATGCCTCTGACAAATCTTGCCCACCATGCCCATGCGGATATTCCGACCCCGAATATCAAGCTTTTCAGCGAAGTTCCCATTATGCCGGTCAGCACCAATGCCAGTATCAGAAAGGGAAATGCCAGCAGCACATCGCAGATGCTCATAATGACAGTATCGCTTTTTCTGCTGCCTAATCCCGATATGATTCCCATCGGAACACCGATGAGAAGCGCGAGAGATATGGCTGCCATTGCTGCAAGCGGAGATGTCCGTGCGCCGTAAATCACTCGCGATAACACACATCGCCCCAGATGATCCGTTCCCAAAATATATTCCGAATCCGGTGGCATCAGACGGTGCGACAGATCAACCGCCAGAGGATCATGCGGTGCAAGCCATGCGCCGGTCAGGATCAGGATGAGTACGGACAGGCTCAACAATAAGCCGACCCAAATTTTTTGATTCATTTTCTGAAAAAATTGCTCCATCGCATCGTCAGCAGAGTCGGATAAAGCACCGGCACTTTGATATCTGCCCGAGCTGCCATCATAAACGGAAGTTCGGCAATCGAAATAAATAGGATTTCGTTGTGAATCATCTCCTGCAAAGCGAGAGCGGTGTATTTTCCGATCTCTCCGGCTTCATGAGTATTTCTGGCTTTTTCAATGAATTTACAGAATTGTTCCGATCCTGAAACCGTATGCAGTTGTCCGGGATAAAAGCCTTTCGGATGAAACAGCAGATGCGGCAGAAAGGTTAAATCCGCACTGTTGCTGTTTCCTTTTTCAAGCCACATATCGCCTTTGTGATCTTTCATCATGGCATGATACAAGCCGGTATCACTGACTTTGACTATATTGACGTCAATACCGATGGCTTTCAGTTGGGATTGGATGAGTTCGGGAAGCGATCCGTGAACATTCGCATTCGGAAACCCTGATACCAGCGTCAGCGATACCTTTTTGCCGTTCAGTATTTTTTTAGCTGTTTCAGGCTGATATGGAAAATCTTTTATCAATTCCGCATGTTCTCCCAGAAACGAAGGCGCGAGAAGCGTTTGCCGAATCTCTCCGTAACCCTGCCACAGCGCACGATTGATTGCGTTTCTGTCCAGACTCATCGCAACTGCCCTGCGGATATCTTTGTTTTGCAAGTCCCCACTTGTCGAAAGCATGAGTCCCACATAAGTTCCGACCGGCGAGATATGAAGCGCATACCGACTTTCCTGTTTTAACGACGGAACAGCCTCCCAGGGAACATCCCCCAGAATATCTGCTTCGCCGGATTCAAAAGCCATTAGCCGGGAAGAATTGTCCGGGATAAATCGGAAAATCATCTCATCGGTTTTGGCTTTTTCTCCCCGATAATTTTCATTTCTTCGAACTTCCAGATACTGATCCCGTTCATATCGGACAAAACAGAAATGTCCTGTACCGACAGGAGTTTTGGCAGGCTTGGCAATTCCCAGATACGGATGGGAAAGAATATACGGAAGAATCAGATTTTCTTCGGGTGTTATAATATCGATGCTGTCTTTTGAAGAATCATCAATTCTGACAAAATCGAACAACAACGTCCCGGCTTTAGCCTGATTTTCCAAAGATAAGCGCACTGCCGCAGCATTCAACGGGCTTCCGTCATGGAATTTTACGCCTTTTTTCAGATGAAACCGCCATGTTTTATTGCCTTTGTATTCCCAAGATTCTGCCAGACATGGAAGCAGACGGAAATGCTCGTCAAAGGTGGTCAGCGATTCAAAAATATTCGCATTGAGCGGATATTTGCCAAGATTGACTCTCGGACCCGAAGAGATGTAATCATCTTTGCCTACTGCGATTATAAGTTTGTTTTCTTTGGCAGATGCAAAAGACGATATGGCAAAAATCACGGCTGCGGCAGCATAGAAGTATCGGATCATAAGATTAGACCTCTTTCAAAACTGAGATTTATTCCTGATTTTCCAACGCCGAGCGATAAATCGCCCGGCTGGAAGGGGCGTAGAAAGGCAGGAAAAAAGGACTTTGGAAAGAGGTCTATTGATTATCGGAGAAATTCGCCTATTCAAAGCTTGTCAATCTCCGTTACTGAAAGCCCTGTTATTTCTGAAACAGCATGACTGTCCATTCCCCTGCTTTTCAGTTTTCGGGCAATTTCATACTTCTCTTCGTCTCTGCCTTTCTCTCTGCCGATTTCTATTCCCTCTTCCACGCCTTCCTGAAAAATGCCTTTGTCATAACGTCTCACCCTTTCGATGAATTTCTCATAATCATCAATATAAGTATAGTCATCCTCTTTCAGAGTTTCACGATTTATTCTACGAATGATTTCCGCAAATATCTCATCTTCGGCAAATTTCAGAAAGTCCGCTTTCTCATTCAATCTGTTCCGCGTCTTTTCCGCAAGTTCAAACCAGTTGTAATATCTGGCAAATTTTTTATTCCTGACAATATTTTTCTGAAACGCATAAATCAGTCTGTTCTTTCTGAGAAAATCAAGCTTTCTTGTCCTGTTTTTCAACTGAGCCAGAGCAAGTTCCCTTTGTTTCAGAAGTTCCGTCATATCCCGGTTCTGCCAGAGCAGATGATTGTTCACAAATTCCGTAACAAGTTCAGGCGTCATAGTATAAGCCGCATAATCATCCCTGAAATTCAGCGTATCATCCACCATCCAGATCAGCGTGATCACCGGCAGCAGCTCACTGTAATCTTTTATTTTTTTTTCTTTCTCAGCTTCAAGATAGATACTTTTCAGAGGAATTTTTTCCAACTGCAATGCGGTATTGATACAGTGATAGGTATAAAAGCGGTGGACAATATCCGGTTTGTACCACTGCTGCATGTCAATGATGACAAACTGATCGCCAATCCGGCACCGGAAATCAAACTCCACGGCAGCGGAATCATCCGTCAGTTTGTGATATGTCGTGAGCAGTTCGATGGTATCAATCTGCGTATCGAAAAAATCCTCCAGAAACCGTTTCGCTATACTGGTATCCGAAAAGACTTTCCTGAAATATCTGTCGTAATTCAGAGGCGCAAGATACATGGTCATGCTCCTTTTATAATTCAATCCTGACCCTGATTTTTAGCAGCAATTATCAGAAAAAGCAAGCTTGCTTGTTAAGCCACTGGTTAAGCCGCTATATGAATGACAGCAGCAGGAATGTCTTCTTCGATGAAGAAAATATCACCCTCCTGCTGTGCCTCTGTTTTCAGAAAATCAGTCAGCATCGGATAATCATCATTTTGAATCTTGAAAAATCTCCGGCATCGTTTTATCCATCAATACTTCGGACAGTTTTTTAAAAATAAGACTGCAATGCAAAATAACCTATTGAAAATACATGATCCCGTTATCTTAAACTGCAAGAATTGAAATTTATGTATAAACAGTAGGTTATAAAAAAGTGTCCGAACCATT
>CAZMDM010000512.1:0-3177 GCA_964564775.1 uncultured Desulfonema sp.
TCCGGCAGATTTGTATTACGAGCCTCTGATGCGGTCTTCGGCATCTTTATATCTGCCGTGTCTTTCGCAAGTATCGGACAACGCACCGGCAGATGCCTATTTCGGCAGAGTTAGGGGCTATGTCAGAAATTATCTTGCACAGGGCAGCTACGAGTTTTATCTGTGCGGACATAGGGAAATGATTCGGGATATGACGGCACTGCTCGATGAACAATTTCCCACATCACGGATGTATTATGAAATTTTCGATTCATAGATGCTAAGATCACGAAGGAGCTTTGAATATGGTTGACCTGACAGTATCTCAGATAGCCAAACATACCTGCGTTGACAAAGGAAAAACATTCGGAATATTCAATGCCCATTATTTGTCCACCGCGCTTCAGCCGGTATTCAGTATTGCCCATAAGCGCATTGTGGGATATGAGGCATTGGTTAGAAGCGAATATTCGGTGAATCTGACCGATCTTTTTTCTTCCAAGCAGGGCGAATCTTCGTTTATTCTTCTGGATCGTCTGTGCCGCTATATTCATGTTCGGAATTTTCTGACCCTGAATGATCCTCTGAACTGGCTGTTTCTGAATATCTCTCCGATTGCGATTTTACGCGGAAAATATTACGGATCGTTTTTTGCCGAAATGCTCGGAGAAGCAGGGCTTGATCCGCATCGGGTGGTAGTTGAGATTGTGGAAGATCCGATTTCAGATCAGAATCTTTTGCTGGAAAGCGTCCAGTATTACAGAAATATGGGTTGTCTGGTCGCGCTCGATGATTTCGGTGCGGGACATTCCAATTTCGAGCGGGTGTGGATACTGGATCCCGATATTGTCAAACTGGATCGCTCCATGATTGTCAGGGCATCGGAGCAGAAGAAAATCCGCGATCTGCTTCCGGGTATAGTTTCTCTGCTTCATCAGGCAGGATGTCTGGTGATTATCGAAGGCGTTGAAACCGAAGAACAGGCAATGATCGCGATAGAATGCGATGCAGATTTTGTACAGGGCTATTTTTTTGCTCATCCTGAAAAAAACTTCGATCTGTTCGAAAATATTCCGCTTCCGTTTGACAAGCTTTTTGAAACATACAAACAGAAATCCGCTTCCGAAGAATCCCGATTCAGAACCCTGTATGAACGATATGCAGGATTATATCATCAGGCAATCAGCCGGATAATTTCGGGAGAAAATCTTCAGGAAGCATGCAGAGATATGATAGCTGATGAAAACATCGTCCGATGCTATCTGCTTCTGCCCACCGGGGTTCAGATCGGTCATACGGTGGTTTCGGATTTTTATAAAGAAAAGACAGATATCCGTTTCAAGCCGTTGAATGATACCCACAGTGCGGATTGGTTCAGACGGCATTATCTCAGACGGGCAATGATGCACCCGAATCAGCTTCAGATTACCCGTCCGTATCTTTCGATTACCGGAGCGCATCTGTGCGTAACCTTGTCCATGATGTTTTCCATCTCTTCCGGGGAGCGTGTATTCTGCTGTGATCTCAATTGGAAATAAGTGGCGGAATCTTCTGTATCGGCTGATTGATCTGATCAGCTTCAACACTCAGATACGGGAACTTGCGGAACTGCTCAGCGACAAGGCAGAGCATATCGAAGAAAACAGTGCTGATCTGCCTTCCCATCCCGGAGGCTTTATCCGTGCGTTTCATAAGCGCCGCATCAGCATTGCCGCGTCTTATATCCGCATTGCTCGCCAGTTGTATATGAAGGATTATCAGCAGCGGCTCAGGGCGCTGAAAACGCTGATCGGACTTTCCTTTCATGCCAAAACCGTAAGTATGCCGCTCAATACCGCACGGGTTCAGACCGGAATTATGAAAGAGGCGGTCAAAAATCTGGATAACCGCAGAAAACAGATGGAAATGATTGCAGATTTTTCTCTGGCATCTTACGGACATGAATCTGTGATCCGGCGGTTTTTGCGGGAACTTAGGCGCGTGGAAGTGCCGGAAACCGGAAAAGCCTTGAAAGATCTGAATCTGGGATGGGATTCCCATGTTCATGACAATCTTTCCGAAGGACGCAAAACTCCGAGCCAGTTGGTTCTGGATGCGTTTATCAAAGGAATTTCAAAGCTGACTCTGGCATATTACGATATTTCCGACAAGAATCTGATGTTCGAGGCTATCGAAGCCGGAAAAATTCTGGGGATTGATGTCAGTATCGGCATCGAGTTCAGCGTGGATCCCAAATGTCTGCGAAAACATTTTATGTATCTGCCGCGGGATTCTTTTTTCGAAAATTTCGATCAGTATTGCCGAAAACTTTCGGTGTTTGCCGCAGGACTCGAAGAAAATCGCAGAAGACGGCAGAAGACCATTTCGGCGATTTTGGAAACCTTCAATAACACCTACCGCAAGCGGCTCAACGAAGGATACCGGGAAGGCAGCATTTTTGCCTTAAAACCTCTGAAAATGGATGATCTTCAAAAACTTGTGCCGCACGGACAGTATTCCAGAGTGCATCTCAACGAACTGCTGTATGTCAATTTCAGAGAAACCTTGAAACGCCGGGTTATGGTGCTGAGAGTTCAGCATGAAATTTTCAAGCAATTGTATCTCAAAGGGAAAGTCGGCGAATGGGAATCCGGGCAGATCGGGCAGGTGTATCTCGATACCCGGCATCAATACACATTTCTCAGCCCGGATGAACTCGGAAGCGCTTATTTTTCAGGGAAAAACATCATAGATTACGATTCCGCATTCGTGGTCGAAGAAGATATTCTGCCGAGACTGAAAGAAGCAGGCGGTGAAATTGTTTTCAATCATCCGATGGAGGGCGGACTGGAACGTGCCATCAGAACGGTGATCTATTTTCATCCGTATATTGACAAGATCGAACTCATCAACATGCGGGATTTCGGAATGAGAAATCCTTCCGAAGTCAATCGCTTAAGTGATTTTATCCATATCATCAATAATCAGAGCCTTGAAGAACTGAAAAAGTTTCTGTCGAACCTCAATATCGAAGACCTTGAAGATGATCTGATTGCGGAAGCTTATGAACATTATCATCAGACTCCGCTGATCCCGCTTGCCGGAAGCGCGTCCACAGGCTGGAAACCTCATATTCCGGGCATGGGATTTATCCGGGTCTGCGATGTTCCGAAAAAATCCCGGAAAGATTTCATCCGAAACCATTACCGTCTGCCTAAG
>CAZMDM010000513.1:0-2251 GCA_964564775.1 uncultured Desulfonema sp.
CAATACCCGCTGTTTTTCGCCACCGGACAATCTGCCGATCAGCTTGTTTTTCAATGACCCGATCCGAAGCAGCGACAGCACCCGATCCACCGCAGCAGCATCATTTTTTTCCGTACGCTTAGGAAAATTCTTGAGCGACAACAGACCCGATGCAACGATTTCCCTGACCGCTGCCGGAAATCCCTGCCGGGACAGATAGCTGATCGGAGGCAGATACCCGATGCGGCGATGCTCGGAAAAGCGGGCAATATCCTGCCCGAACAGCTTTATCGTACCCGAATACTCTTCGCTCAATCCCAGAATGGTTCTGATCAGAGTGGTCTTGCCGCATCCGTTGGTTCCCGCGATGGCAACATAGTCTCCGGCGACTACCGAAAACGAAATATTCTCCAATACCGGATGCTGCTGATATCGAACAGTAAGATCAGCGATTTCGATTACATTTGCGGGCATTGAAGACCTGTTTTCAATTTTTTCAGATTGTCCTGCATGATCGAAAGATAGGTGATCCCTTTCTCGAAATCCTCTTTGGCAAGATTGTGCGCGCCGTGCAGAAGAACCATTTCCGCGCCGGTTTTTTCGACAATCACTTTGGCGACTTTGGGTTCGATCATCTCTTCATAATAAACAGTTCTCGCACCGAGTTGGGTGATTTTTTCCGTAAGCTCCGCAATGCCTTTTGCCCCGGGAGCCGCATCCGGCGAAAACCCCTTGTACGGCGAAACATGCGTCAGCCCGTAGCGTTTGGCAAAATAGCCGAATGCAAAATGTCCAGCATAGAGAATGGTTCTGATTTTACAGATGCTGAGAACTTCCCGGTTTTCCTGATCCAGTTTGCCGAGTTGAGCCGTATAAGCAGCAGCATTATTCATATAAAAAGCTTTATTTGCTTGGTCTTTTGATGCAAATCCTTCGGCAATGAGCTTTACCATTGCCTGTGCCAGAACCGGATCCAGCCAGATATGCGGATCCTTGCCCGAATGATGATGCTCGCCGTCATGTTCATCTTCTTCACCGAGTTCGATATTCCGGCTTGCATCAATCACCAGCAGATTTTTATTCCCAATGCCTCTGAGCATCTTTTCTGCCCATGGCTCCATATATTTTCCCGTATAAACATAGACATCCGCACTGCTGATGTTCATCACATCTTTGGGAGTCGGGGAAAAGGTATGCGCCTCCACACCGGGCGGCAGCAGCATGGTCAGATCAAGCCTGTCTTTTCCGATCTGACGGGAAAAATCATATACCGGAAAAATAGTGGCAACCACTTTGAGCTTTTTTTCTTCTGCAAAAGCCTTGACTCCTGCCAGAAGAATACAGAGAAGCAAAACGATATATCTTATTTTCATAATATCTCCTATATGTCAGAGTTATTTTTGCGAATGATTCGCATAAATATTAAACCCGCGAAGGCAGTATGTCAACAGTTTTGATAATGTTCGCCCAAAATTGAAGAAAACACACATAACAGACCGACAATTCATTGCCGGGTTTCGGATTGCCGGGGAAGTTGACAAAGTAAAAATACTAACAGAAAATTAACCGAATTTTCATACGTGGCTAACAAAAACGGAATAGAAGACAGTTATATTTTATCAACTCGGGAGAATGTGAGCCAATGAAAAAGTGTATGTCGGTATTGTTCGTATCCATCATTATTCTGACGGGAAATGCGTTTGCCGCGCAGATGCCTGCACAGGAAACCGCGAAGTATGTCTTCATATTTATCGGTGATGGAATGGGCGTTGCTCAGAGAAATGCGGCAGAGTTGTATCTGGCAAATCAAAAGGGCGTAAGTCGCCCGGAAGATGCCAAGCTGGTGATGAATACCTTTCCGGCGCAGGGAATGAACACCACTTATGATTTAAGCAGCGTGATTCCCGATTCCGCGTCTGCAGGTACGGCGATTTCCACCGGCAATAAAACCAAATCGGGAGTGGTCGGCATGGATGCAGACTGCAAAGTCAGCTATGAAACGATTGCCGAAAAGGCAAAAAAGAAAGGCTGGAAAGTCGGTATTGTCTCCAGCGTTTCTTTGGATCATGCAACCCCGGCAGTATTCTATGCCCATGTTCTGAGCCGCAAACAGATGTATGACATCAGTATGCAGCTTACCAATTCCGGCTTCTATTATTTTGCAGGCGGTCAGTTGCTGGCGACGAAAAACAAAAAAGATCCTAACAAACACGATGCCATCGAAAACGCCAAAGCCAACGGCCATACGGTAACATCGGATCGTGCGGGTTTT
>CAZMDM010000514.1:0-3856 GCA_964564775.1 uncultured Desulfonema sp.
GCCTCCAGTCTCTGCTTTTCCGAAAGCGGACCCGGCAGCGGCTGAATCTCGAATATATGATAGCTTCGGTCTTTCTCCCGATAGCTTTTGGCATTTAAGATATTGAAACGGTTCAGACTCAGAACGCCGACAGCTTTTGAAAATATACCGGGACATTCGCAGGCAATCAGCCTGACTGTCGTAATGCCGGATGCAGCTGACGGAACCACTGTCCAAAATATTTCTCCGGGATTCATGCTGTCCATCATAGAACTCCGCCTCTCCTGTCTGTGATAATCAATTGCATACATTGTCCGATTTATTTCCTCCCGGCAACACCGCCAGCACAGTATTTTCAATATTTTCAATTAAATTAGGAGACTCGACTTTCTGTCCCCCGAAATCCCTGACGTAAAACACATCCACCACCTGATCGTTTTTGGTGGCAATTTTGGCAAGCCATATATCCAGTTCGCATCGGAATAAGGCATCGCTGACTCTGAACAGAAGTCCCGGAAAATCATAGGTGAAGACCTCGATAATCGTGAAAAAGCTCGAACTCTCATTATCCACTTTGACTCGATGCGGTCTTGCCACCGTATGCAGCATACATGGAATACGCTCGGGCTTTTCTTTCAAAGCTTCTGTCAGATTCAGACTGCCGGACAATGCCGCTTCCATGTCCCGTTTGGCACGCTCCCATCGTTCATCTTCCAGCAGAATATCCGGCGGCGGACTGACCTCGAAAATATCCAACGCAATCCGATTCAGCCATGTATGTACCTGAACATCGAAAATATTGATGCCGTTTAAGGTAAAAACTCCCGCGATCTTGGCAATCAGTCCCGGTGCATCTTTGGCACAGATGGTTACCTGACGGGTGTTTTCATGTTTTCTGATTTCCCAGACAAACGAAGAATCTCCCAGCTTCTGATACAGCCGGATATGATCCGCGATAGCTTTTTCCTCTGTATAAAGCAGATACCGGGGCGGCATGGCATTCAGCAGTTTTTCGGCAGATACGGCATTTGCAAATTCGTTCATCACTTCCGCTTTTCTGCTTTCGATAATGTTCACGGATTCACGGCTGGCAAGCTCTCCGTGTTCCAGCACATTCAGAACACTTAAGAAAAACCGCCGCAATAATGCCGCAGTCCAGTCATTCCAAGCCTTGCGTCCTGTGCATAACGAATCTGCAACCGTCAGCAAATACAGCATTTTCAGGCATTCCACATCTCCGATTTTTCTGGCGCAGAACACTGCGGTTTCCTCATCCTGAATATCGCGTCGTGTCGCAGTCTTAATCAGCAGTAAATGCTCCTGAATCAGAAACACCACAGTTTCGATCTGTCCTTCGGAATAATCTTTTTCCTCTAGAATTTCTCTGGCAATCTTTGCGCCTTTTTCCGAATGACCTCCGCCGACCTCACCCTTGCCGATGTCGTGCAGCAATGCTGCCCACAATAACAGGCGCTTATCCGATAATTCCTGATACAGTTTCACACAAAGCGGATCCTGAGTATGATTGTAAGCGAATTTTTTGATTGTTTTTACGGTTCTCAGCGAATGCCGATCCACCGGATATACATGATATTCGTCATACTGAATGCGGTTGCGGATCATCTCGAACTGGGTAATAAACTGCGTTAAAAATCCGGTATTGAGCATATCGTTCATAATATTAAGTTCCGGGTCAGCATCCACCATAATCCGCTCGAATGCGCCGACAATATCGGGATGACTTCTGAAATCCGTATCAATCAGGTATAAAAAATCTCTCATCAGACGCCGAGCTTCGATACTGAGCGGTAGTTTCATTTTTGCGCTTTCTTCGAATATCTGAATCAGCAGTTTCGGAGATTCCAATATGCTTTCCGGCGATTCGAAATTGAGCATCGCGCGATTCACGACAAGCCCTTTGGTTTCAGGCTGAAGTTCGGTCTTTTTTTTATTGCGCTGTTTGGATAAATTCTCTAATTCATATAAAAAAATAAGATGCTGTTGTTTCAGTACGTTCATACATTCATGAAGTTTGCCTAAAAATCGTTCCACCGGCTGCTGTCCCTCTGCTTTTCCGAGATGCAGAACTTTGGCAATTTTTTCCTGATGCTCGAAGTGCAGTTGGTTGTACCGGCGTCCCACCAGATGATGCAGCCAGTTTCTCACATACCAGATAAATGACAACGCATAATTCAGATCGGAATATTCGCTGTGCGACAGATAGCCGAAAAATTCAAGGTCTCTGGGTTGCTTCAGATCCGATCGGATTCTCGCGATCCACAACATGGTATGATAATCCCGCAATCCGCCCTGTCCTTCCTTGAGATTCGGCTCCAGCAGATAACTCGAATCTCCGAACTGCTCATGGCGCTGCCGGTTCATCTCGATCAGATGCTGAACAAATTTTTCAGACTTTTTGGCAATAATGTTATTTCTGAATTTTTCCATAAAATCCGAATATATCGAAGACATACCACAGACAAATCTGGCGTCTAGCAAAGAGGTCATCACTTCGGTATCTTCACTACCCAAAGAAATGCACTCATCCATCGAGCGGGTCGCATGTCCCACATCTAAGCCCGCGTCCCACAGGGGATAAACAATTTCCCGAACCAGTTCCGACGCGGCTTTGGGAACATTTTTTCTGAATAAAAACAGTAGATCAATATCCGAATGCACACACATTTCCTCACGTCCGTAGCCACCCAGTGCAATGATCGCGTACGGATTTTTATCTTTGACCATTTGAGGACCGATGTTGCTTTTTTCATAACTCGCGTGAAGATAATCATCGAACAGACAGCTGTTTTTTTCCATAAAATCAGACACTGCACCGTTGATAAAACCGGATATCAGTTTGGCTCTCTTTATCTTCAATATTTTTGATGGATGTTCGTCTGCTTTCATGGTGCGCCTGCTTTGTGTGAGTTTGTTCTGATATGTATATAAAGCAATAAGCGTGCCATAGTAGTTGACAGACATGAAAATCATTGTAACTCAGTATGATATTCTGATAAAAATGAAAGAAGTCTTCAGGAATTATCTCACATTTTTGTAAAAACTTGGAAAAAATTATTACAATTTTGTAATTTATGAATGATAAAAATCGAAGTGAAACAGAGACTTTTTCAAAAGGATTGACAATAATGAGGATTAGAAGATATATACAATATGTATGAATTTCCGAGTTGTATCGAATCCGAACCCTATTTGAAGGAATCATCACTATGAATTGGCAGGAAGTATGCGAAATTCCGTATCTTCAAGACATTCCCTTCAAAATCGAACTGAACCGTTTGGGGCAGATTATTATGAGTCCGGCAAAAAATATGCACTCTGTCTTGCAGTGGCGTATTCAGAGAACCCTGTATCAACTGATCGGAGATAAAGGAGAAATCATTCCGGAATGCTCGGTTCAGACTGAAGATAACGTCAAAGTCGCTGATGTGGTGTGGATTTCCGAAGATCGGTTTCAGCGGGTCAGGCATGAAATTGCCTATTCGCTCGCGCCGGAAATCTGCATCGAGGTGATGTCTGGCAGCAACACTCCGCGTGAGATGAAAAGAAAGATCGGGTTGTATGTAAAAGCGGGCGCGGAAGAAATCTGGATATGCGATGAGAACGGAAAAATGCACTTTTACGCTCATACCCGAAAATTGAAACGATCTGTGCTGATTCCGGAATTTCCGGGAAAGATCGAAGTATAAAAATAAGCCCTGAAGAAAGACAATGTTTATGAAACTCAGCCCACAAAAATGCGTGATGATCATTGCCGGAGAAGCATCCGGCGACCTGCACGGAGCAAATCTGGTCAGCGCCTTGAAACAGAAAGATAATTCATTGTTTTTCTGCGGTATCGGCGGAAACGGGTTGGCAG
>CAZMDM010000515.1:0-17558 GCA_964564775.1 uncultured Desulfonema sp.
AAGGGCGCGATTGTCGGGCATGGATAATTCCGACTGAACGTGCCTGTAATATTGACACGCTGTTTGATCTGTATATTTGTGAACAACTACTCAGACGGATAGTTTAAGGAATATGGAAATGATGGATAAATCGGCAATATCTTCGCAATCACCTGATACAGCAGGATGCTCAGATGAAAAGCCTGCGGATATCATTCGCACTGCATATCCCCGCGAGAAATACGAACAGATTATGGCAGACATGGGTGCGGAAAATGTGCAATGTATTCCGTATAATGCTTATCACCGAATCTATGAAAACAATTTGGGCGAGCGCATCCAGCTTTTCTTTTATCAATTGTGGCATCAATCAAAGCAGCAAACCATCAGATTGAAAACATGGAATCTGACAGCTCTCTGTGATTTGCTGATATGCCGAAAGCAGGCATAATGAAAGCTCTGAGAGTTTTAATTACGGAAAATAAGGATTTCGACAAAGAAACATCGGAACTTCTGCACCGATTTTTCGAAGTCAGATCAGCAGACCTGGACCGACAAAGACTTATCTATGAAGTGCGAGATACTGATATTCTGTGGGTGCGATTGCGCCATCATATAGATGCCGAGATCATCGAAAATGCTCCGAAGCTCAGGATTATCGTTTCTCCGACAACGGGACTGAATCATATTGATCTGAACAAGGCTGAAGAACGTAAGATAAAGGTAATCTCATTACAGGGTGAAAGCGATTTTCTAAAGCAGGTCTATGCCACTGCCGAACATACTGTTGGATTGATACTTGCGCTGCTTCGGAACAGTTTTTTTGCTTTTAATCATGTTCTATCCGGCGGCTGGGATCGGGATCAGTTCAAAGGGCGAGAATTAGCCGGAAAAACCGTGGGGATTGTCGGATACGGACGTCTGGGCAGAATTGTTGCACAGTATTTGAGGGCATTCCAGTGCAGGATTCTGGCATCCGATCCTTATCTCAATCAGGCTGATGCGGATGTCAGACTGGTATCTTTACAGGAATTGCTTATTCAATCCGATATTGTAACACTTCATGTGAATCTGACACCGCAGACTGAAAAATTTTTCGGCGCTTCGGAATTTGCCTGTATGAAATACGGTTCGTGGTTTGTGAATACTTCTCGGGGAGAACTGATAGATGAAACTGCTTTGTTGAAATATCTTGCTTCAGGCTGGCTCGCAGGAGCGGCTGTGGATGTTCTGACAGAAGAGAATGCCGGAGGAATGAGTCATCATCCGCTTGTCGTGTATGCCCGTACCCATCATCATCTGATCATTTCTCCTCATATCGGCGGATGTACTTACGAATCTATGGGAAAAACAGAGAGATTCATGGCTGAAAAATTGATCCGTTATGTGTATGACACGAAATAAAGATGGGGGACAGATGACAATGGCAATTCACAAAAGTTTCAGTTCCGCTAAGTCTGTGCTGGGAATTGTGATGACAAAAGCTGTGATATTTCCTATCGGAATGATCGTAGGGATTCTCGTTGCGCGGATTCTGGGACCTTCCGACCGGGGAGTGTATGCTTTTCTGACTCTTGTAGGCGGCTTTTGTATGCCATTTCTTACATTGGGCTTCGGTGCTGGGGTTACCTACTTTATCAGCAAAGGAGAATACAGCGTCAGCGATATCGGGATGAGCTGCATTCTGATCGGTTTTTTACAAGGTGCGCTCAATGCACTCATCATTGGTATTCTTTGGCAGCTTAATATCTTAGGAAAAATCGCAACCGGTATTTCTCCAGTATTGATGTATTGGGTATTGTCCACCCTTCCGTTTCAGGGAGTTTATGTGATATTAACCCGAATCATCTTAGGAGTTTCATGGTTCAAGGCATACAACATTTTTATGCTGATCGCTCCTTTGCTCAGCGCAGCGCTGCTGGTGGGGTTTGTTGTCGTATCAGGCTGGGGCTTGAAAGGCGCGGTCATATCGTTAGCACTGACTCAGTTCATATTGTGTTTTCTCATGTTTTTTCTGCTTTTACAGAGATTTCCTCTTAGTCCGAGCGTTAATTTCGAATTTATACGAAAAGGATTTGGTTACGGGATTAAAGCATGGTTGAGCGATATAGCAGTACAAGCCAATGCAAGATTAGATCATTTTATTCTTGGCATTATCGGAGATCCGGTATCTTTAGGAATTTATACGATTGCTGTTCGTTTGTGTGAGTTGTTATGGATTATTCCCGATAGTCTGGCGCATGTTCTGTTCAATCGCATCTCCGCGTGCAAAGATCAGGAAAGCCGTATTCATCTGATCGGACAGACCCATCGCTTCCTCTTTCTGCTGCTGCTTATTCCGGTAATCGTGTTTGCCTGCGGCGGCAGTGGTCTGATTCGCCTGATTTACGGCGCTGAATACAGCGATGCCGCTTTGCCGCTATGGATACTTCTGCCCGGAACAATTACAATGATATGTACCAAAGTAATTACCAAATATTTCGGAGGATCGGGCAAACCCGGACGGTCGAGTCTGATTCAGATCATAGGATTGATATTCAGTGTGTTGTTTTACTTTACGCTGATTCCGGCGCTCGGAATGATCGGAGCAGCCGCGGCATCTTCGCTTGTATATATTGCTACGGCTTTGTTTGCTTTAAAACTTTATGCAGAGGATATTGCCCCTGTTCATTCCCGACTTTTTGCTTTCAGCAGGAAAGATCTGATGTGGGGAATCCGGCAAATCAAAGGAGCGTTATATGTCAGGTAAATCTTCAAAATTTCGGATATTGCTGAATATTACCCATGGGTTTCAGGCGAGGATGTTTCTGCGATCCTCGATTTGCGAATATCTTTTCAAAGAAGGTTGTGAGATTGTGGTCGTTTCTCCCAACGCAGATGAACCGTATTTTTATCAGGAATTTACTCATCCCCAAATCAAACTCGAACTTATGCCGAACAAAATATCCCGGATCGAAAACATACTGGTAGGCATGAGACAGTTTTTGCTGATGAATCCCGAGCTTGGAAAGACATTGAATTACAAAAACGAAGCATATCGCAGGCAGCATCCGTTATATTGGGGAATTGCCCGTACCGCAAATATGATATTGGGACATTTCAAATTGTTACGCTCTGCATATCTCAACCTCGAAGAGCAATTATTCCCGGGGTGCGAATTTGACGAATTGCTGCAAATACAAAAACCTGATCTGGTGGTAAGCGGCACGCCGGGAGTGGATATTCGGGATGCTCATCTGATCAGAGCCGCGCGCAGGCATGGCATTCCCACTGCAACGGTTATGTTGTCATGGGATAATCTGACATCCAAGGGATATATGAGCGCATGGCCCGATTATCTGTTGGTCTGGAGCAAGCTTATGGCAGATGAGGCGGTTTTTTATCACAATTATCCGAAAGAACGCATTTTCTGGTCCGGAGCAGCACAGTTTGACCATTATTTCGGATTTCGAGATAAATTTGATCGGACAGCGTGGCGCAGACATCATGGGGTGCCGCCGGATACGGATATGATATTCTACGGAACGATCAATCCTGCCATTCTGCCGCACGAGTATGAGATTGTGAAGCAGATTGCCGAAGCAGTGGAAACCGGAATATTCGAAACCCCAAAATTTTTGTGGATACGACTGCACCCTCAGGTTGTCAAAGGATGTTATGCCAAAACCCTGGAACCGTATCTCAGGCTTGCATCCTCGAAAGTGAAAGTAGAGATACCGCCGGTTCGTTCCGAAAAACTCGCATGGGATCTGCCCAAAGAAGATAACGAACATCTGGCTTCACTGCTGGCTGCTTCGGATATTGCGGTAACTCCGAGTTCCACGCTGGTAATTGATGCGGCATGTGTGAAAACTCCGTCTGTCAGCATCTTTTTCGACGGAAGCAAAGCGGTTTCTTCAGAATATTCGGCAAAACGATTTGCAACATATACCCATTATGAAAAAATTCTGAAAACCGGAGGGATCGGAACAGCATACAGTATGAAAGAATTCATCGGACTGATTAATGAATATATGAAAAACAGAATCCGCTATCAGGAAAACACTGGAAAAATCGTTTCTCAGCAATTACAGAGTTCGGATGGAAAAGCCGGCGAGCGTACAGCCCGGATTTTACTTGAGATTGCCGGAGGAAGCCATGAATAAAAAAGCCAAGCGTATCCTGCTGATTTCATGGGACGTACCGCCCAATACCAGCGGTTCTGCCACGGTGATTGCCAATCTTGCACAGCAGTTTTCCAAGGAAGAGATGCTGATTATCGGGGAACAGCCCCACCGATGCGACGGATGGCAATGGAATACTGAATTACCGATGATTATTCATTTTCCTACGGCAGGACCTGTCAACCGACTGGGACGAAGGCTTTATTTCTGGCTTAAGCCTCTGGTGATGATCGGATGCCTGTTCCGAATGATACATATTGCCCTTGAGTATAAGTGTCAGGCAATTGTCGCGGTTTATCCTCGGTGGGAATATCTCTTGGCAGGGTATTGGTTGGCATGCATCATATCGAAACCGTTATTTTTGTATTTTCATAACACGTATCTGGAAAATATGAAGGGATTGGAGCGCCTGATTGCTCGAAGGCTTCAGCCTGCTGTTTTTCGGAAAGCCAGACATGTTTTTGTGATAAGTGAAGGAATGGCAGAGTTGTTTCGCGACCATTATCCCGAACTCCCCTGCAGTGCGCTGACACATTCATTTAACGACTCTCTGCCGGTATTCAGACCTCTTCCCCCTCCGACACTGCCGACGCGTCTGACCTTTATGGGCAGTGTCAATGATTCGTGCAGAGATGCACTGGTTCGGATGACGGATGCGTTTGAATCTATCGAAGATGTAAGACTAGAATTTTTAACTGGAACTCCCTTGTATGCTCTGGAGCGTCTGGGACTTATCCGCAACAGTATTCTTTGGAAGTCTGTGCCGCAGAAAGAACTGATCCCGACATTACGACAGGCAGATATTGTGCTTTTACCGCACGGATTCTACGGAGGCTATACAGAAGAAGAATATAAAACGATATTTCCGACAAAGACGATCGAATACCTGATTTGTGAACGTCCGATTCTGGCACATACAAGACCTGATTGCTTTCTGACCCGTTTTCTGAGGCAGCATGACTGCGCTCTGATTGTTGACAAACCGGATTCCTCAGAGCTGATACGGGCAATGAACATGCTTCGGACAGATATGAATCTGAGAAATCGGCTGGTTGCCAATGCATTGAAAACCGCTGCCATGTTCAGAGCTTCGGTTGTGGTGCAGCAATTCAGAAATCGGATGGACGGAATAGGAGAAAACGGATGATAACGCTGATGAAAAGAATATTCTGTTCGATTGAATGCCGGATAAGACATCTGCAAAATCGAATCTGGTGGCATGCCCATAAACATCTGTTCGGAAGCTATGGTTCCGATATTCGTATCAGTAAAGGAGACTTCAGCTTTCGCAATATCTTTTTGGGCAATGATATTCTGATCGGACCCGACGCGAGATTCTGGGCAGTACACAGCACGATTACCATCAGAAACAAGGTTATTTTCGGACCCGAAGTCATCATCATGGCAGGGGATCACAATATCCGCAGATTGGGGAAGTTTATGTCCGATGTGGGAGACAAGGAAAAAGAACCCGAAAATGATCAGGATGTGCTCATCGAAGAGGATACATGGATAGGTACACGAGCAATCATTTTGAAAGGAGTAAAAATTTCAAGAGGCTGTGTTATCGGAGCAGGGGCTTTGGTCAATCGTTCTGTCCCGCCCTATTCCATTGCTGTGGGAAATCCTGCCAAGCCTGTCGGAATGCGATGGAATGTGGATCAGATCATGGAGCATGAAAAACAGCTTTATCCCGAACAAGAGCGCCTGCCTCGGCATCTGCTCGAAAATGTATATAAAACAATATATTCGGATAGCAGCCATATTACACGCTCGGAGAAATATCAAAATGAAACAGCGCATCCTGATTGCATGTCTTAACTTTTATATCGGCGGAATCAGCAGCCACGCGCTCAAACTGAGCGATGCCTTTCGCAAACTCGGATATCGGACAGGGGCGATCGTTCTTGAACCTTACGGACAGCTTTATGACGAATTTCGGACCGGTTTTGACCGGGTTATCGTGGTACCGAGAAAGATCGAAGGGCGCCAATCGTATATCGGACGTATTCGGAATGCAATTCTGTCTTTCGATCCGGATGTTTTGATCAATAACGGAGTTTCGTTCATACAGGCGGTTTTTTCCCGTCTGCCGCACGAAATGATCCGATTGTCCGTGCTTCACAGTATTGTGGAAAACGAAGTTCGGATCGCTGCGGCAAATGTCCGATATACGGATAAAGTGATTGCAGTATCTGAAAATGTGAATAAAGCAATCCGTCCCTATCTGCCATCGGAAAAGATTGTACAAATTCCCGTGGGAATCAGAGCATATTCTCAGAAAAAGTCCTCTGATGCAGCAGATCGCAAAATTCGGATAGTTTATGTCGGACGTGTATCTTCGATAGCCAAGAATCTAAGTGTTATCGAAAAAATTATTGAAGAACTTTTTCTCAGAAAAACAGACTTTCATCTGACGATCATCGGAGACGGAGATTATCTGAAAGAAATGAAAAACAATATCTGCCGAAAACCCTATAGCGGATGTGTCGAATTTACAGGAGCATTGTCGCCGTCAGAAGTCGAATACCGACTGCCATCTTTCGATATTTTTCTGATGACTTCGACGTATGAAGGAACGCCTCATGCCTTGCTTGAAGCCATGAGTGCAGGGGTGATTCCGGTCTGCTCACGGATTCCCGGGGCAACAGATCGGATCGTTACGAACGGAGTTTCGGGATTTCTATGCGGCACGTCTGCTGTGAATGAATATGTCGAGGCTATCGAACATATCGTTGCTTATCCGGAACTCCGGCACAAACTATCGGAAAAAGCTTGTGAGACGGTTTTAGCTGCATATTCGGCGGATCGGATTGCAGAACAGTATCTGAATATCATACATGCCTGTAAAGCGGATAAATCCGTTTCTGTCAAAACATCCGAAGAAAATCTGATTTCTCCGGAATTTTTTTCAATCTGTCCCGGGCTTCCGCGGCATCTGAGAAAATGCTTGGGAGATATATACAGATATTGTTTTTATGATATCAGACCCGTGTATCAGGCAAAGGAAAATTTTTATACAGAGTAAGCACAGGAGGCTGTCATGTATGAATTACTATCAAATAATGTAAAAATTGAAGATAATAGCCAGATTTCAAATCCTCTGAGAATAGAGGATAACATAATCTGGAAATCTTATGTTCTGATTCAGATAATATTGTGGTATTTTGCTCTGAGTTCTTACGATATTGCAAAACAGGCTGCTTTGTTTTCTGTCGTATTGAGCCTGTCTGCTGCTCTTTTTATGCCGATGAGTTATGCAATTTTCAGTATTGTCTGCTGTGTTTTTTTGGGACCATGGTTCACCAAAAGCCTGATCGATGTAAGAATCCCGGCAGGCAATTTTCAGACGCTTATCGCTTTAGCCGGATTGTATCGTTTTTTACCGATTTTTATGAAACAGAAGTTCATGAATTTTCCGATGGCGATCGTTGTAGGAATTATCCTACTTTTGGGAATGGATTTCACCAATGCTCTTCGCGGATATATGCCTCCAAATTTTATCACACTTTCAGGACATTATATTCGTTTTATTTCTGTAGTGATTTGTATGTATGTAGCGGGCTGTTATCATAATAGAAGGGAAGTTCATTTGTTTTCTCTGGCTGTACTCGGAGCGGCATATATACTCGGGGCATCCGTGGCTCTCAATACCCTGTCGTTCAATGTGACAACATTGTCCGAATTGTCGGATGCGAGAAGTTCGGGACTTACAGATCCCAACTATGCTTTAACCGGAGCGGCTTTTTGGCTGCTGTCCTGCCTGAGTTTTATGGTCAGAAGCAGAATACATAAAATCACCAAAATAGTTTTCGGAATTGCTTTTTTTTATGGGATATATTTTGTGGGAGTCGGAGCTTCAAGAACCGCAGCGATTGCATTATTTGCAGGACTGAGCATACTTCTCCTTTATATCAGGAAAAAGCGGGTACAGATATTTGCCCTGGCTTTTTGCTGTATGTTGGCGGTATGGTCGGTATTGCCCGATATTTACATCGAACGCCTTACAGGGGAACAGGCTGTCAAATTGGAAAATCGAGTTCCTGTCTATGAAAATGCGTATCAAGAATTTATGAACCATCCTTTTTTTGGGAGCGGACAAAGTACCTATTTTAAAAAATGGAATGCACAGACCAATCTTGCCGCGCACAATACCGTTCTGCATCTTCTTGCCGAAGGTGGGATTATTAATGCCGGTATTTACATTGCAGTTATCATTATGCTGCTCAGATTCGGATGGCAGAGATTCAGACAGGACAGAGGATTGTATATCACTTTTTTTATATCATTTTTGATAGCATATCTGATTGCTGCTAACGGACTGAACCTTCTTTTTTGGGGAAACCAGATCGGACTTATTTTCAGTTCTATTGTTGCTCTGACTATGGGACATTTTACTCGCTGCCCAACGATAAATTCTGTTGAGTATGATCCTGAAGCTGTTACGAGGTAAGTTATGAGAATTGCTTATGTAAGCTATTTCGAAGGTCCGTATATGCTGGCGCAACGGAAAAGACAAACGCCGATGTTTCCCGGGGCTCATCAGAAGATTCTGACACTTGCCAGAGCCATGCTGAAAGCGGGTTATGAAATTGAGATTCTGTCCCCCGGCGCGGCAATAAGCGGCAGCGGAAGATGGTATGAAGCATGTTCTGAGACACTGCTTTTTGATGAAGGAAGTGTGGAAGTTCGGTATTGTCCCCAACTTGATATGCGGCTTGTTCAGCGATGTGTCTCTCTTTGGCATCTGCCCCGTCTGATCATCACCGAACATGCCCGAAAACCGATTGACAGGATGATGATTTACAATATCGGCGAAGTCATGTTTTACGCTGCTGCAACTGCCCATAAGCTGGGGATTCCTGTGATTTTGGAATATGAAGATGACGCGGTTATGATTCGGGAACCGGATGAGAACGCGCTGCTGTTACAAAAAATTCGCAATAAATTGAATGAACTGTATTGCAGGTATTATCTCAGCAAAATCAATCGTCTGATTCGGGGAGCATTGCTGGTCTGTCCCGAACTTGCAAAAGACCTGAGTACTGACAATACGGCTGTGATTCGCGGCGCACTCAGCACAGATATTACGAAGGCGACACAATCGCTTCCACCAAAATTCGAACATCCGCCGATCCGTTTGGCGTATGCAGGTGCTTTGAGCAAAGATAAAGGACCCGATCTTCTGATAGACAGTTTGTTTCATATCGGATTTCCTGTTGAAGTAAATATTTATGGATCGGGTCCTCTTGAAAACTTTCTGCATCAGCGTGCTCGGGAAGTTCCTGAACATCATCAGGTGGTGATTCATGGCTATGTTGATCGGAAAAAACTTCTTGAAGGTCTGATGTCCGCACATATTCTGATCAATCCCCATCGGATGGATGAGTGTCATCTTCAAGGGTCTGTTTTTCCTTTTAAAATTATAGAATATGCTGCAACCGGCATTCCGATAGTATCATCCGGATTGGGTCAGATTGAGGAGGGCATAGCCTCTGCGATTTATATTTATGATGAAGATACGCCCACAGCTCTTGCAACTGCTGTCAAAAATGTTGCGGACAGATATGAGATGATGAGAAAAGCAGCTCTGATCACCCGGGAATATGTTCGGAATCGTTTCGATACGGATGCGTTGGCAAAAACAATTATCAACGTCATGGAAAATGCCAGTTACGGAGGAATATCATGAAAATCGTGATCTGCTGGCCGACCATATCGGGTTATATGGCAGCATGCTGGCGTGAATTATCTCACCGCAAAAACATAGAACTTTTTATACTGGCATATCAATCCGGTGCACAAAACAATACTTCATTTTCTCAAACAATTATGAACGGAATTAATTGCCGTCTGCTCAATGAGACAGAGTATCGGGATGCCCGTCTGATTCACACCATTGTTTTTGAACAAAAGCCTGATGTGATTGTGATTTCGGGCTGGGATCATCCGCCATATACGCAGTTGGCATTTGAAAAAGAGCTGAAAAACGTATGGCTTATCATGATGATGGATAATTCGAGAAAATATAATCTGAGGCAGATGTTTGCCAGATTGAAGATCGGTGCTTATCTGGATCGCATGAACCGGGTTTTTGTGGCGGGTGAGCGGTCATGGCAGTTGGCAAAATATCTCAACATACCGGAATATAAAATTTTTCGAGGAACTTATGGGATTGATTACCAAAAATTTTTTCCGTTGTTCAACAGGCGTCTGTCGTTATCCTCAGGCTGGCCCGGACGATTTTTGTTCATAGGTCAGTATATTGAACGCAAAGGAATAGATATTTTGATCCATGCATATCAGTCTTATCGAAAACAGGTCTCCGAACCTTGGTCCATGACCTGCTGCGGGCAGGGAGAACTTTCAAAGCTTATGGAATCAGTACCCGGTGTTGAAAATTCAGGCTTTGTTCAGCCAGACAGAATTGACGATATTTTACTGAACAGCGGTGTTTTTGTAATGCCCAGCCGTTTTGATGCCTGGGGAGTGGCAATTGCGGAAGCTTGTGCATCCGGCTTGCCTGTGATCTGCTCGGAGGCTTGCGGCGCTTCTGTGGATGTGGTAAGCTCTTATTTCAACGGAATTGTAGTTCCCACAGGAGATGTAGATGCTTTGGCAAAAAGTTTCAGATGGATGCACGAAAGATATGATAAATTGGGCGAAATGGGGCTTCGATCCACATGGCTGGCTGCACCTTATGCGGCAGAATTCTGGGCTGACCGCATCATCGAGGCGTGTTCTGAAAAAATGATATGAAGATTAAGAAAAGATAATTAATACGATGATCAAACTCGTTATCAATGCGTTGAGAATCGCTCCCGGCGGAGGATTTTCAGTTCTTCAGGGGCTTTTGGAATATTGGAGCAGCCCGGAATCCGGATTGGATATAACCATTCTGGCAGGACGGGACTCTGTTTGGAAATTGCTTCGAAAGAACGAACAAAACTATGTTTTGAAAAAAATGAGCATTGAGGATTCCTATGCAGCTGAGCTTTGGGAAAGATACAAACTTCCGGGATTGCTGAAAAGACTTCGGGCAGATGTTCTGCTGACCAATAATTATTATGTCCGAAATTCTCCATGTCCGCAGGTGGTTCACCATCAGACACTTTATTCGCTGTTCGAACCTTCTGTTCTCTCATATCTGAAAATGGGTCCGAGACGTGTTTTACAGACTCTGTGGGCAAGAAACGCATTACAGTATGCCGAAGCCAATGTGTTTATTTCCGAATATCTTCGGAACTGTGCTGAAAAATGTATTCCGACATCAGCATCTCGAAACCACGTTATTTATAATGGCTTGACCGAAGATTTTGTCGAATCTGCCGATGATCCGAATTTCATTTCTCCGTCTGTTCCCACAATTTGCGCGCTTCAATCCCCTGATAGGCACAAAGATAACGAATCTCTGCTGAGGGTTTTGGCAGAATTGAGACAAACAGATATGAATACGAATTGGAAACTTCGTATCGGAGGCAGCGGAGATTGGACAAAGTGGTATCGCAGAGCGAAGTATCTCGGAATTGATGATCGGGTTGAGTTTCTGGGGTATCTGAGCATGAAAGAAGTCAAAACCCTGTTCAGAACAAGTGGCTGTTGTGTTTATCCGAGCGTTTTCGAAGGCTTCGGTATGCCGATTATCGAAGCAATGGCCTGCGGATGTCCTGTAATTGCAGTAAATGCAACAGCTATTCCTGAAATTGCTGATAATGCAGCAATACTTGTTCCTCCGCATTCCCCAAAACAAATCAGCCAAAGAGTTCTTCAACTCTATAAGGATGAGCATTTCCGCAGACAGATGATAGACAGGGGGAAGAAGCGGGCAGTATCTTTTCAATGGCAGACAAGCGCTTCCAAATTTACAAAAATTTTTCAAAACCTTATCAATCAGACAATCGGAGTGTGATATGAATTATTTTATGAGTTTTAATAGTAAAATTTCAAAAATCGCTTGATCCGATAGGAAAAATTCTACCCTCCGAATACCTTTTTCACTCCATTGAGTGTTTTCCGATTATATGAAATAAGCAGAGACAGAAGCAGCTATTTAACCGATATTTTCGATGGATTCTAAAATGAAACAAATTCTGCAAAGTTTGAAAACCGGTCAGACGCAGTTGGCTGAAGTTCCGGTTCCGAAAGCCAAATCCGGTCATTTTCTGATTCGGACATCGGTTTCGCTGATTTCTGCCGGAACAGAGCGGATGCTGGTTGATTTCGGCAAGGCGGGTTGGATTGAGAAAGCCCGGCAGCAACCGGAAAAAGTCCGACAGGTCATAGACAAAATCAGAACAGACGGACTGATGCCGACCATAGAAGCAGTTCGGGCAAAACTGGATCAGCCGATTGCTTTGGGATATTGCAATGCAGGACAGATCATCGAAGGAACTGAGACAGGAATCCGCATGGTCAGCAACGGTCCTCATGCGGAATATGCCTGTGTTCCCAAAAATTTATCTGCTAAAATTCCTGACCGGGTAAGTGATGAGGAAGCTGCGTTCACGGTTGTCGGGGCTATCGGATTGCAGGGGATCAGATTGGCACAGCCGAGCTTAGGCGAATGTTTCGTGGTTACGGGTCTGGGGCTGATCGGACTTCTGACAACTCAGATGCTGATTGCCAACGGATGCCGGGTCTTGGGTATTGATACGGATTCGGGCAGATGCCATCTTGCAAGACAATTCGGGGCTGAAACCGTTGATCTGTCAAAAGGCGAATCTCCCCTTTACCGAGCGATGGCATTTTCGCATCACAGCGGTGTGGATGGTGTGCTGATCACGGCTGCCACCAAAAGCAGCGAGCCGGTTCATCAGGCTGCCCGGATGTGCCGCAAGCGGGGCAGAATCATTCTGATCGGCGTAACTGGCTTGGAATTGCAACGATCCGATTTTTATGAAAAAGAATTGTCATTTCAGGTATCGTGTTCTTACGGACCCGGAAGATATGATTCTGAATACGAAGAAAAAGGACATGATTATCCTATCGGATTCGTGCGCTGGACAGAACAGCGCAATTTCGAGGCAGTACTCGATCTGATGGCTTCGGGAAAATTGGATGTCAAGCCCTTGATTACCCATCGGTTTCCGATTGAACACGCCGAGAAAGCATATCTTATGATTTCCGAAAACAAAGAACCGTATCTGGGAATTTTGCTGAAATATCCCGCTCGGAATCAGGAAAAACCATCTCATACGATTCGGCTCAGTTCGCCGGATATTTCGGAACAACATAAAAATCCCGTCATCGGCATTATCGGCGCGGGCAATTTTACGGCTCAGGTGCTTCTTCCGGCATTGAAAAAAGCCGGTGTCAGGCTGAAAACCATTGCATCCGGCGGTGGTGTTTCTGCCGCATATCTGGGAAAAAAATTCGGTTTCGAGCAAAGTACCACAGATTCGAAAGAAATTTTTGCCGACACGGATATTGATACGGTGTTTATCACCACAAGGCACAATACTCATGCCCGCTTTGTTTCAGATGCCCTGATCGCGGGGAAAAATGTTTTTGTGGAAAAGCCGCTGTGTCTGACAATGGAAGAATTAGAAAATATTTCAACTATTTCAAATTCAAAGAAAATCATGGTCGGATTCAATCGCAGATTTTCTCCGCTTTCGGTAAAAATGAAATTGCTTGCAGATACGATCAGCTCGCCCAAAAGCTTTATTATGACCGTAAATGCCGGAAAAATTCCGCCGGATCACTGGACTCAGGATATGAGTATCGGCGGCGGACGGATTATCGGAGAAGCCTGTCATTTTATTGATTTACTGCGCTTTTTGGCAGGCGCGCGGATTTCGGATGCGAATATTTTAAAAATGAAAAGCAGCACTTCCGATACAGTCAGCATCGGACTTTGCTTTGCCGATGGCTCTGTCGGAACGGTTCATTATTTTGCCAACGGAAACAAAGCCTTTCCCAAAGAACGCTTAGAAATGTTTGCCGAAGGTAAAATACTGCAGATGGATAATTTCAAAACACTGACCGGATACGGATGGAGTAATTTCAATAAGATGAAGCTGTGGCGCCAGAACAAAGGGCATGAAGAAGAAATGAAAGCGTTTGCGGATTCGATCCGAAACGGCACGCGTTCGCCGATTCCGTTCAATGAAATTGCGGAAGTAACCCGAATATCTCTGGAGTTGAGCCGATGAACCGTATCGCCTATTATCGCCGGATTTTTGCATCTTATCTGTTCACCAAGACCAATCAACTGAGTTTCTGGCATGAAACGCCGATGCTGCATGAAGCTGCGTTTTTACCGGACAGCGATTCGTATTATATGACTTTTTTCGAGAAAGCCGATTATGCGGGAGTATTTGACGAAAATAAAATTCCCATGCTGGATTATCACGGAGCTATCGGAAAGCAGTACAATCCGATTGCCATTGCTCAGTATGGCTTGGGAAATTTCAATCTGTGGCGGCTTGAGCAGAAGGATGCGCGTAAACATCGTTTTTTGAACATTGCAAATTGGCTTGTGAATCATCTGGAAAAAAATCATCTTGGCTGCCATGTCTGGAATCATTATTTCGACTGGGAATATTTCAGGGTTCTCAAATCCCCTTGGTATTCCGCGCTGGCACAGGGACAGGGCATTTCGGTTCTGATCAGAGCATATCGGATAACGGGTGATGCCGTGTATCTCAAATCTGCACGCAACGCATTCGGAAGTATGATAACTCCCATTGATAAAGGCGGCGTGCTTTTTATTGATTCATCCGGGCAGTGGTGGCTCGAAGAATATATCGTCTCTCCGCCGACTCATATCTTAAACGGGTTTCTGTGGGCGTTGTGGGGAGTTTGGGATTATATGAATCTGACTCAGGATACGAGAGCCTGCGAATTGTGGGAAAAATCGCTTGGAACGCTCAGAAAGCATCTGCCGGAATACGATATCCGATTCTGGTCGGTGTATGATCTGTCACCGACATATCTTCCCAATATTGCGAGCTTGTTTTATCATCGTCTGCATATTGTCCAACTCAATGTCATGTATCGGCTGACAGGAATGCAGTTTTTCAAAGATTATGCGGACAGATGGGAAAATTTTTCAAAAAGCCTTATCTGTTCTAAATCCGCACTGATACACAAAATTATTTTCAAGTTATTGTATTTTTAGGAGAAACCATGAATATTCTATTTCTGAGCCATTATTTTCCGCCGGAAGGAAATGCGCCGGCTTCCAGAACCTATGAAAATTCGAAACGATGGGTCGAGGCGGGACATCGAGTTACAGTGGTTACCGGAGTTCCCAATGTACCGGATGGTATCATCTATCCGGGATATCGCAACCTGTGGAGACAATGGGAAAATACAGACGGCATCAGGGTTCTACGGGTGAAAACCTATATCGCGCCCAACAAAGGGTTTCTGCGCCGGATTTTGAATTATCTGTCATTCATGTTTTCTTCGCTTCAGGCATTATGGGGAACATCGGATGCCGAAGTGGTGATTGCCACAAGTCCTCAGTTTTTCTGTGCAGTGGGCGGCTTTATCCTGAGCCGAATGAAGCGGCTTCCGTTTATTATGGAAGTCAGAGACCTTTGGCCCGAATCCATCATTGCCGTAGGTGCAGTGAAAAACCGTTTTGTGATCCGAGTACTGACCCGTATCGAGGAATTTCTGTATCATCATGCCGACCGCATCGTCGTCGTAACCGAATCTTTCAAAAAAATTATCGCATCAAAAGGCATTGATGAAAATAAGATTTCTGTTATCAAAAACGGCGTTGATTTCAATCGCTTTATTCCTCGGGAAAAAGAATTTTGCAAAAAATCTCTGTCGCTTGAAGGCAAATTCGTAGTTTCGTATATCGGCACGATGGGCATGGCGCACGCGCTGGAGTCGGTGCTGAATGTTGCCGAAGAATTGCAGAAATATGAAGATATTCGCTTTCTGTTTGTCGGATCGGGCGCGGAAAAAGATCGCCTGATTCGCTTGGCTGAACAGAAAACTCTGAAAAATGTCATTTTTACCGGTCGTCAGCCCAAAGATAAAATCCCCGCATATTATGCAGCTTCGGATATTTGTCTGGTTCCTTTGCGAAAAACGCCGCTATTTGAAACCGTGATTCCGTCAAAAATGTTCGAAATCATGGCGATGGAAAGAGCGATGATTCAGTCGGTGGAAGGGGAAGCCAAAGACATCCTGATGCAATCCCAAGGCGGAATGTGTATCGAGCCTGAAAATCAGGAAAGTCTGAAAGACGCTATCTTATATCTGTATCAGCATCCTGATACGGCAGCACAGATGGGAAAAAACGGCAGGCGGTTTGTGGAACAATTTTATGATCGGGATCGTTTGGCAAAGGACTATATCAATGCTGTAAAAACTCCGGTGATGACAACGCAGAGCAGAAGCAAACTGCCTGACAATCGCACATATTATGTTCATGCAAAGTAAGCGGCTGAATTTTAGACTGATGTTTTGAGATTCAGGGACATATTAAACGTTTTCTTGTTAGGGTTTATTTTCTCAATCTCACCAGATACTGCAACACCCAGACCAGCTCTTCCAGTCCGGTTTTTTTATCGCCATTCACATCAATCATAAATTTTCCTGCGGTCGGAATCTCTGCCATCAGTCTCAGTATTCCGATTGCATCCGAAAGATCGGGATAATTTCCGTAAAGAATCAGTCCCCATGTATCGAATGTTCCTGTATTTCCGCTTCTCAGATCGCTGACATTCAATGTCCATGTTCCGGCAGACGATTCTCCCCAATGCCGTGCGCTCATAAACTTCCAGCCAGCATAATCCGCATTGCTGTCGGAATGCAGTTCTGCAAGCACGCTCTGAATGCCTGATGGCGAGGTCAGTACGATTTTCAGATCCCCGCGATATGGATGGCTTGCCTGAAAAATGACTTCGACATGCTCCAGACGAAATGAGTCAGATATGGAAATCGTCGAAGAAATACCGGCAGCATCGTTATCCGGGATAATCTGATCTACTTTGCCAACTCCGAAAGAGCTTACTGCTTCTTTGGGTACATTTTGCCATTGATACGATAAATCAACCGCCTTTGCCGCGTTCACTCTGCCGAATCCGTATTTGTGGTTGACATGAAAGCCCGCGCTGTTGAATTTCCAGTCTGTATCTGTCGGATCATTTTGTGTTGCCGAGCGGATCAGAATATGCTGCACATCGCGCCAGCCCAGATTCGGATTCGCGTGAAGCATCAGCGCGATAACTCCTGAAACCATCGGTGCCACAGCAGAGGTGCCGCCGAAATCATATTTGCATGCCGAAAGATTGAATGTGGTGATATATACGGAATCTCCGTCACTGGTAGCGCAAATCATCAGAGGCTCGCCGGGTTCGCTGTAATACGCCTGTCTGCTTTTGTGATCGGTTGCACAAACGGCAATCGTATATCGGGTATTGGCATACCTGTCATAATTGACATTAGCTC
>CAZMDM010000516.1:0-22396 GCA_964564775.1 uncultured Desulfonema sp.
AAATATTTGAAAAGTAGGTGGACAATGACAGTTCGTTCTTTGACTAAAAAATTGGGCAACGTTCTGTTTGCAGCAGAAATCAGAAATTCCTTGATGACAGGAAATGCTCTGGCAAAAGAAGAAGCGATTGTCTGGAGAGTGGTTACCAGTTGGCCCCCGAAATTTCCGCTTCTTCAGGACGGAACCGAGCGATTGGCGCAGAACATCGAAAAAATGACTGGCGGGCGTTTGAAAATGCAGGTTTTTGCCGGCGGCGAAGTGGTAGCGCCTCTGGAAGTTTTCGATGCGGTCAGTCAGGGCAAAGTGGCACAGGCAGGTTCTACAGCGCCGTATTTTTATCCGCAGAAAACACCGGATGCCCAGTTTTTTTCCGATTATCCTTTCGGAATGACGCATCGCGGCAAAATGGCATGGCTTTACTGCGGCGGCGGCATGGAGCTTTTCCGTGAAATTTACAAACCGCATCAGCTTTATCCGTTTATCATGCTTTCGACCGGCACTCAGATGGGCGGGTGGTTTCGTAAAGAAATCAAATCCAAAGACGACTTAAACGGGCTGAAAATGCGCATCCCGGGACTTGCGGGCAAAGTCATGGCAAAAGCCGGCGTCAATGTGATCAACCTGCCCGGTTCCGAAATTCCTTCTGCGATGGAGAGCGGTACGCTGGATGCTGCCGAATGGGTTTCTCCCTTGTATGACATCTCGCTCGGTCTGCACAAATCTGCAAAATATTATTACTATCCCGCATGGCATGAACCCGCGACAACGGTGGTGTTTGTCGTCAATCTCAAAACTTGGGAAGCTTTGCCCGAAGACTTGAAGCTTTGCGTGGAAATGGCTTGTGCGGAAAGTACCTCATGGACTTTGGCAAAGGCAGATGTTCAGAATCCACCTATTCTCAAAGAAATGGTGGAAAAGCTCGGGGTTCAGCTTAAAAAATTTCCCGATGATGTGATCAGAGAACTTCGCCGTCTGACTTCCGAAGTAATGGATGCAGAAGCATCGGCAAATCCTGCCTTGAAAAAAGTATATGAATCCTTGAAAAAATTTCAGGCAGACTTCAACTACTGGATGGAATCTTCGGAATGGGCGTATATAGACGGCATCCGGCTTTAAACCGTGCAAAGTTTATTGTGTTTCTGATATTCCTGCCGATCATGGCATACGCAGATGGAGGATTGATAAAGGATATCCGAATTCATAATGCGTTTCCGTTGTTCGAGAAAGAAATATCCAATGCACTGACAATTTCGGTGGGGCAGGTCTTCAGCGAGGAGGAATTTGCCAAACAGGAGCTGATCATTCAGAAACTCTTTCAGAAAGAAGGGTTTATTGAGTCTGAAATCTTTTTTACCGCAGAACAGGATCATGATGACAAGAACTTTGTGATTACGATACGCATTGAAAAAGGATCATATTATCGTCTCGATAGGGTCGAACTTTACGGAAATCAGGCATTTTCGGGCAAAGTATTGAAGCTGAGAATGAAGACTTGGCAGAAAACCCTGATGTGGGGACAGTCGCGGCGCTTTATCGAGACGGAACTTAGGGAAGACATAAAAAATCTGACCCGGTATTATCGGGAAAAGCATTACCCGGATGTGAGCATCAGCTATACGCTCGATAAAGATGAGCAATCCAAAAGCGTTTCGGTTCTGGTGAAAATTTCCGAAGGTCGGCGATATGACATAACCTTTGACGGTAACAAGCAATTTTGGAATATGACGCTCAAAAAAGATTTGGTCTTGTTTCAGGAAGGAAATATCAGTGAGTACGGGCTGAAAAACAGCCTCAGAAATATCAGGGATCGGTATCGCAAAGCCGGATACTTGGAAGCAAAGGTTAAAAGTGAAGATATCGGTGATGATGAAGATAAAAAAGTTCGGAAACTTCGGATTCGGATTGACGAGGGACCTCGCTCGTTGGTCAAAGCGGTAAAAGTTTCGGGAAATACTCAATTCGACAATAAAAAAATCCGAAAGCAGATGCTGACCCGCAGACCGACCATTCTGTATGACGGAGCATACATTCCCGAAGTTCTGGAAGAAGATATGGATGCGATTGCCTCGCTGTATCTGATGCACGGTTACATGGACGCGTATCCACATCCGTCTGTGGAATGGCAGGAAGATGCCAAGCATCAGAAACAAGCGATTATTAAGCTCGATATTGATGAAGGTGTTAAAACCGTTGTGTATTCGGTGAATCTTTCAGGATTGTCTGTTCTCAGCTTGGAAGAAGCCTATAAAGTGATTCAACTGAAACAGGGGGATCCGTTTCGGCAGTATATGGTGCAGAGCGATGTGAATGCGCTGTCTTCGCTGATTTCCGAAAAAGGCTATCCGCATGTCGAAGTCAAAGGCGATGTCGTGTTTAGTGAAGACAAATCCTGCGCGGATGTTACTTATCTTGTCAATGAAGGACATTATACCGAGATGGGAACGGTTGTCTATTCTGGGAATTTCAAAACCCAAGAACGGATACTGAACAATGAGCTCGAGATGAAGCCGGATGATCCGTTTTCTCTGAGCAAGATGATGAAAACCCAGCAGAATTTCAGAAATATGGATATTTTTGATTCGGTTCAGTTCAAAGCTCAGGGCTTAAAGGAAAAAGAAAGTCAGGTCAATCTGGTGGTCGAGGTCGAGGAAAAAAAGCCATTTTATGTCCAGACCGGTATCGGTTATGATACGGAGCGTAATTTCTATCTTCAGGCAAAAGCCGGAAACCGCAATTTATGGGGATTGAACAAAAGCCTGTGGACCGAAGCAGAAGTCAGTCAGATCGGGCATCGGGCAGATATCGGCGTCACGGAACCGAGACTGTTCGGTTCACGCATATCTGCGGCAGCAAGCATTTTTTCCGAGCGCAAAGAAGAGTTCAATCAGGAATTCGGGATTTCGACAAACGGCGCATCATTGGGATTCAATCGCAAACTCTCCAAATATCTGAATGTGGGTCTGAGTTTCCGGGGCGAGCAGCGCTATCAGTATCTGCTGGATGAAGATAGTGTAGCGGAAAATCCCGAAGACTATGAAACCCGGACACTTATGGCGGTTACGCCTTCGATCAGCTATGATTCGCGGGATTCTTTTTTTCGCCCGAAAAAAGGCATCATGTCATCGCTGTCTGCGGATATATCCAAAGGCATTGACAATACGCTGGATGATTTTATCAAATATCGTCTGGATACCAGAGCCTTTGTTTCGCCATTCGAGCGGCTGACATTCGCGTTCAGGACTCAGATCGGCTATATTGATCCGTACAATTCTGACAACCGGGTTCCGACAGACCAGTTGTTTTTTCTGGGCGGCACTTCGGATATTCGGGGATTCGGCGAAAATCTGCTCCGATACGATTCCTACGGCAAGCCTATGGGCGGAAGAACTTCGATTCTGGGAAGCATCGAAGCAAGGTGGGATTTGGGAATGAATTTTGAACTGACCACATTTTACGATATCGGAAAAATCGGGGACACGAATACTGACGCGGATACAGCCTTCCGATCTTCGGTGGGATTCGGACTACGCTATATCACGCCCATCGGACCTATCGGATTTTTATACGGATTCAAGTTGGATCACGAGCCGGGGGAAGATTCGGGAAGGCTGCATTTTTCGGTGGGCTATACGTTTTAGTATGATCGGAGATCGCCATCTGAGATGGGTAAGCACGGGGGCTTATCTAAGCCGTTGGAGCAGCAGCATACATTTTGTCAGAAGTGCGGCAAATTCATAACATCTTTTCAGGTCAGAGACAGCAGAAATGCAACCAATTGCTTCGCATCAATATACGGGTGGCTCTCCGGGGTGACTAGAGGAAGATCGATCACTTCGATATCGTCAGCAGCGAGTTTTTTCTTATCTAACCTGCCCGCATAAGACGCGTTCCGGGTATCTGTGATCACGAAATTCAGCACATCGCTTACTTTGATTTCAGAAGGATTGTCCTGTCTCAGATAACGGATCAGTGTTTCTATCTGCTCGTTAATATCCATTCCGTAAGATTCGGGATCGGGCGCGGTGTTCGGAATAAAAATTTTGGGACAGGAATTGCCCCGGATCGCTTCTCCCACGCCTTTGGGCAGAAAATTGGCGATAATGCTGGAATAAAAGCTGCCCATGGGATAGCAGATCATTTCCGCGTCGGCAATCAGGGATTTCATTTTATTTCGGATGGACACTTCGACCGGCTCAACGCTTTCGGGAGAGGCGCTCAGATAAAGCTGTTTTACTTTCGAAGCAATCGGCTTTGCTTCTTTTCCGGTAAGCAGATGCTGTCCCACAATGCGGTTTCCGTTTTCCATTTCCGCGACCAGATGCAGAGATTTGTTAACTACGGGTCTGACCACCCCGCGCACGCTGACCAGCCGGGAAAAAATGAAAATTACCGGATCCATCTGTCGCCGAGTTTCCAGATAACCTCCGGTCAGTACCAGATTGCCGATGCTGGCTTTATGCAGATCGAAAGTCTTGGGCTTGACCTGATCGAACACATAGAGATAATGACGGATGATCTTTCTCATGGGATCAGGAATATCCGCGACCAGCTTATGTTTGCCCCGGATCATGCTGTCCAATTCTTTCTGAAGAATTTTCTGAGGCGTATCTGCCGGAAAACGATGCACAAACAGCTGGAAAATTTCGGGATTTCCGTGCAGACTCCGGTCTGCCAGAGCCAGTAGCCGGTTGCGGATATCGCCGATAGCCGGCATATCGAACGCGTCTCTGAGTTTGGCAGAACTTCCTCCCGAATCGAACGGCGTAATGATATGAATCGAATTATGCGTATATCCGATCAGTTCGGTGCTGGTATCTCTCAGCGCGCTGCCGCCGGTGAAAAACAGAATCTTCGGACCCAGTTCAGGAGAACGATGATACCGTTCAATGCGAACCGGATCGGGCAGTTTTCGGGTATGGGTCAGTCGTATCAGCACAGATGGGAGATGCACAGGCTTGCCGCTTTCTCAAAGTCAATGCCGCCGGTAATTTCGATGACTTTGCATTTGGATAATATTGACGCGTAACTTTCCGGTGAAATATCCGCAACGGTACAGTCCCGGTGAGGTAGAAAAAACAAGCCGGACGATTTCATAAACGCGGGCAGCAGATCCTGTCTTTCCGTAAGATTGACGACCTTTGCCGATGTATCTCCGCCATCTTTATTCCAATTCAGAATTGCCAGCGCGTGCATCTGCGATTTCAGAACAAAGCGGTTATCCCCGAAACACTGATCTATCGGTGCATCATATTTATGTTCTGTTTTCCACAGCGCTTCGGGAGACAGAGATGCAAAGCGGCTGCGTTCTTCTATCGGCATGATCTGAATCAGTCTGGGATTGCTTAAGATTGTTCCCGGATTGACTCTGGGAAGTTTTGCCACGCCGTGCATGAACAGCGTATCCCCGCTTTCTTCGATCATCAGCCGGTCATTGCTGACAAAAACCGCGCCGTGATTCATCAGATGCAGGGCAAGCGTGGATTTGCCCGCGCCAGAAAAACCTGCCAATGCAAGTCCTTTTCCGTTGAGAATCACGCCAGCCGCATGACCCAGCAGACATCCCCGGCAGAGCAGCCATTCGATATAGCGGCTGTTGATGAAATTCACTACCTGATTGAGATTCTTGCGACATGGACCGATTGCCAGATGATCTCCTTCTCCGAAAACAAAAAACATTCCGGTCAGCCGTTTTCGAACCACGCGTCCGCCTGCGATCTGGGCATATTCTTCTTTGATTTTGGTTTTGCCGGGATCGGGTTGTTTGAGCGTAAACGGAATATCCGATTCGGGACTGAGCGCGTTATGAACCGTGATCACCATATCCGGGTTTTCGGAAATCGGTCTTACAAAATGCCCGAAATACTGTTTCAGTTCTTCCGCAATCGCTGTCTGATTCGCCCAGACCGCCATCTTACAGTCGCCGAATTCCAGATCGAGCCGATATATTGCCGGATATTGGGCGCGAAACTGCCCTATCATAGATCGCCTTGAATGCAGCGTCATCTCACAATTTCTCACTTTTCACTTTGCATTTTCAACTGTTTCACTACATATTCGGTATAAAGCTTTGCCGCATTGAGTCCGCTGGCTTCCTGTATGCCCCGAAATCCGCCGAATGCAGACACTTCGAACACAAACGCGCCTTCTGCAGTTTCCGCCACATCCACGCAGGTAAAATCAAGATCGAAAAGATCCTGCGCCTTTTTTGCCATTGCGATAATTTCCGGAGAAGGCTGATACGGCGCGTATTTTCCGCCGGAATGAATCGTGGTGTTCCATGAATTTCCGTTGGTACATCGGGCATACGTGGTGAGATACTGACCGCCCAGAAACACGATTCCCAAGTCTTTGCCGCTTAAGTCAATTTTTTTCTGAATATACATGATGCAGTTTTCCTGCTTGAACGCACTGATTGCCGAATATGCGTCCGCGCCTGCCCGGATTACCTGCATTCCTCTGGCTTTCGAGGTATAAAGTGGCTTGAATACAGCTTCTCCGTAAATTTCCACAGCCTTTACCGCACTCTGAATGTCTTCGGTAATGGTAGTGGGCGGCATGGGGATATTGCCGGATCTGAGCGTAACCGTGCAGCTTAAGCGATCCAGAACCCTCAGAATATGAATCGGCTTAGAAAACATGTTCAAACCTTTTTCATTGAGCAGTCTGAGAATTTCAAGACGATCCAGCAGTTCTGGCGAATATCGTGATCCCACTTTTTTGATAATCAGGGCATCCAGACGCGATAAGTCCTCATCCTCATAAAAAGCTCTGCCTGAATGCAGATCGAGACATATTTTTGCCGGATCGATCAGCAGGCGATGTCCGGTCATTTCAGCAACCGTATCGGCAAGGCATTCGGATGACCAGCCTCCCGGTATTCCTACAACTCCGATATATGGCATCTTATCTCCTAATAATAAAGTATTTCCGAAGGAAGCACAAATTCCTTCTGACTATCTCTGTGGCTGACAATTTGCTCCATCAGAAAATGAGAACGTAAAAACATTTCTTTGGCAAAACGGCGATTGAGTTCGAATCGGCAGGAAGTATAAAATGATCGTGCCAATGCCAAAGCCATGCGGATATCAAAGGTTTTATCCGTATATTTCTGAGCGAAGAAAGAGAAAAAACTGAAAAAATGCTCAATCACGGTGTTCAGACGTTCTCTCAGCGCAGTATTGAATATCGGCATCCGAAAATTGGAAATCAGAAATACCGAAGCATCCTGTATATAATCCGCGTGTTTGGAGCGGTACAGATCAATATAATGAATTTTCTGGTTGGGGTGGTCGTAAACGATATTATTGACATTGAAATCGCCGTGAATAAAAATCGTGAAGGGCGCAGGAGTTTGTGCCTCTATATCTGCACATTGCCGGATCAGTTCCTGAGAAGACAGAATATGCAAATCTCCGATTTGCTTGTCATGGCGATAAAAATCAGGATGAACCCGGCGCACATCTTCCAATCGGGCAGTCAACTGCTTCATATAATCCGTAGCGGTCTGCTGATCCTGCTTGGTTCCCTCCCATATATCTGCAAGAATGTTTTCGAGAATAAATAATGAATTTTTGAAAATTTCGGCATCGTCGGTGAGAACTACCTGATCCAGCGTGCATCCGCTTAGAAATTCGACCAGCATGGAGGCAGTATTCTGTTTTTCATGATAGCCGAAGATTCTGGGAACCAGTCCCGGATAAATCGTGTTCCACCGCTCGATATTTTCTTTTTCTTTCCGAATTTTTTTCAGACTGCCTTCCTTGAAAATGCCGTTTGCACTGATTTCAGATGGAGTTCGGTTATCCACTTTTCCGATACGGCATCCTGAGCGCGATCCCCAAATAGAACTGAAATCAATATCCGACAGCTTGCCTCTGAAGCCGGATTCGGAAAGCGTCTGCTGCAACGCATCGAACTGACGGATTTTGATTCTGTCGCCGATAGCCGCAAAAATCAGTGCTTCGCCAATATTGAGCAGCGAATCGCCGATACGTTCCAAGTATCTGAAAATAAACAGCACTGTAATCAGGTTTGCAACATCTTTTCCCTGACGCAGCGCAATCATGATCCGATCGAAGTTTTTTTTGTACAGCATATCCAGATGATATTCGACCCGACAGATTTCCAATGCACCGGTCAAATTTCTGTCTTCGAATACCGGAATGATTTTCAACAGAGCGGCACTGACCTCGGAAAACATTTTCTGATAATCGTCATAGGTTCGGATAAAAGCAATATCCGACAGATACATGGTCTGGCGGGCAATATTGACACAGAAATCTCCGATGCGTTCCAGATTGACACAGATGACATGAAGCGCACGGATCGCGTTGATTTCCTTCTCACTCACATATTTGTATCCGTGAATTTTGGAAAAACACATATTTTCGACAGTGGTCTTGAGATTGTCGATATAGTCATCTTTGGACGCGATTTTTTCCAGCAGACTGTTATCGAAATTTGACAAGAGTCCAAAAGTGAGTTTGACCTGCCCTTCGGCTTCCAGCACCAGAAATTTGGCATTTTCAATAATTGGTTTCAGCATAAGCGGCTACGAAGAAATAACAATTTTTTCTTTTTTCAAAGGTTTATCTTTGGTATCTTTCCATGACAGTTTGATGGTCAGCTTGCCCGCGTCATCTTTTTTTTTGGCTTTGACAGAAAACTCTATCGGACTTCCCGGACACAGCATCACAGAGCCGCGCTCGGAAGTGAATAAAATCTGTCCTTTTTCCAATCCATCGATCAATGCCTGAAAATATCTGCTGATACTCTGATTATCTTCCAAAGATTCATGTTCGAACATCTCATTTTTGGACATGACAGTCTCTCCTATCATAAGGGAAATTTATCATTGCCTATGAAACCGAGCGATAAATCGCCCGGCTATGAGCAGAAGCCTGCGTAAGCATGCATGAGCGTTTAGCCCGGAAATTTATTTCAGGGCGACCGACTGTCGTAAATTAGACGCTATCCCAGTCGGGCTTTATATTCATCAATAATGTATTTCCGATTCACATTTGCCATAATCAGTGCCTTTCGGATATTCAGATCATCCCATGCAGGCTGCACTCCGACTTCCCGTGCAGCTTTTTCAGGATTCTGCTCTGCCGGATCACGCAGCTTTTCACTGAGATGGGTATCGTCTCCCATAAATATCAGCAATTTTTTCGATGTAGTGAGAGAGATATTTTTCCGGTTCAGCACCGAAATCAGAAATTCCGTGTATCGCTGAGACTGGGGATTCCAGACTTCGTATCCGTCAATATCATAATCTGCCAATAAAATGGGCCAGAACTGCTCGGGATGCGGAACCACAATACCTGCGCCCAAAGATCGGGCTTCCTCGATAATTTCGGAAGCTTCATAAAAATATTCCAAAGAAAAGTGCGCTTTAACAATGGCTTTGACCGCATTCAAAAAAGTCTGCGCCCGGTCAATCAGGCTGTCCGCATACTGTGCGCGCAGGCAGTCGAAAAAATTTCTCAGCAGCTTATTTTTGACGGATTCCGGCGGAATCACATCCGCGTATTTCTCCAACAGAATTTCGATTTTCTTTACATATTCCCGAACAAATTTTACTACGGTTTCAGCGGCTCCGGTCTCTTTGGCAGCTTTGTTCAGACGATCTTCCATGGGTTTGGTGATTGTATGAATAAACTCGAATAACTGCGATGAACGATAGTTGAAGGTATGAGACAGCATCTGTTTCAGTACCACCGCATCTTTGACTTTTTCGGTTTTGAAATGCAGCAGCAGTTGGACTTTCTGATTGAATCCGTCCGCGTAACAATCCGCTTCCACGCCCGTATAGCCGTTGTACGCGGTCAGCACATTATGCTGAGTCGGAATAATCAGATCATATTGTTTATTCGGAAAAGTAGCTTCAATGCGCCGGGTAATGAGTTCCATCGGCACAAATTCGGGATGCCAGTGAACCGCCAGCACATTCTGCTGGGACGGATAAATTTCGGACGGTCTGACAATCCGTTCTTTTTGTTCTTCCGTAAGCTCCGTAGAAATCACTTTGAAAAAATAGCTTTCATCGCTTTCGGTAATTTCCTGCGGAACATTGCCATTTTCCGCTCCCATTGTCGCTTTGGCGGTCTCCATACCGTTGTTCATTATGCTCATTTATACCTTTTGTGGCAGATAGATTTGATTTTTCTGATCTTTTCACACAAAAGGGATGCCGAATCAAGGTCTTTTTTGTTCAGCGCAGAGCGAAATTCTTCACATGCCTGAATATATTCATTATAATATTCTTCGCCGTGTCCGGGATAAGCAACCATAATATCCGAATCCCTGAAAAAGCTTTCCATCAGGGGTTCTGAAGGTGCTTTTCCCTCTGAAACCGCCTGACAAATATCTTTGAACGTATGTTTCATACGTTTTTTGGCAGCCCGATATTTTTTGATGGTGCTGTAACCTGAATCATCTTTGCTATCCGAGTCGGACTCGTCATCATGCTTCACTTCGATTTTGAGCGAAATCCGTCCGCTCTCCCGTTTAAGGCTCAGCCTAAGTTTTCTGAAATTTCTGCGGAACTTGGGATCATCTGTGTCTTTTCCTTCGATAGAGTCGGCAATTCTTCTTAAAAATTCAGCAGCTTCCTGAGAACTCAGTCCTTCGGCATAGGTATTTTTCTCTTTATTGCTCATCCTCCTCCTCCTGCTTTTTGTGAAAAAAGAATTATAAAAAGGAAATGTTTAGATTTTATTAGGGAAGGATTAGGGTTTTGTTAAAATTTCACCTTGCGTGGTAATTTTATCTGTATGTCTCATCTTGTCAGAGCATGAATGAAGATAAAGCAGGATATAAACACAACAGGCTTCCCCCTGTTCTCCGAGAGAAGCCTGCAAAAAAAAATTATCGAATTATCATCAATACATGTCATCATCCATTGCAGGCATACCAGCTTTGGATTTTTCTTTTTTGGGTTTGTCGGCAATCATCGCCTCGGTGGTCAGCATCAATCCGGCTACGGAAGCCGCATTCTGAAGCGCGAATCTGACGACTTTTGCCGGATCAATCACGCCGGATGCAATGAGATTTTCATATTTCATCGAAGCGGCATTGAAGCCGAAATCCTCTTTGCCTTCGATCACTTTGTTCAGAACTACAGAACCTTCGATTCCCGCGTTTTCGGCAATCTGACGCAGAGGTTCTTCCAGAGCGCGTTTGAGAATCGCAATGCCGTTTTTCTGCTCTCCCGGTGCATTGACAGTATCCAGAACACTGATGCAGCGAACCAATGCCACGCCTCCGCCCGGAACAATGCCTTCCTCAACTGCTGCGCGGGTCGCATTCAGTGCATCTTCCACACGGGCTTTCTTTTCCTTCATTTCGATTTCGGTGGCTGCGCCCATGCTGATGACCGCAACTCCGCCCGTCATTTTTGCCAGACGCTCCTGAAGTTTTTCCCGATCATAATCCGATGTGGTTTCTTCAATCTGCGCGCGAATCTGACGGATTCTGGCTTCGATCTTCTGCTTTTTGCCTGCACCATCCACAATAGTCGTATTGTCTTTGGTGATTTTGACGGTTTTACAGGTTCCCAGATCATTCAGGGTAACTTTTTCAAGCTTGATGCCCATTTCTTCGGAAACCAATTCACCGCCGGTCAGAATCGCAATATCTTCCAGCATGGCTTTGCGGCGATCCCCGAATCCCGGAGCTTTGACCGCAGCCGCTTTGAGCGTGCCGCGCAGTTTGTTCAGCACCAGAGTTGCCAGAGCTTCGCCTTCCACATCTTCAGCAATGATCAGAAGAGGTCTGCCGGATCTGGCGGTGCTTTCCAGAAGCGGAATCATGTCTTTCAATGCGCTGATTTTTTTATCGTAAATCAGAATATACGGCTCTTCCAGAACGGTTTCCATCTTCTCGAAATTGGTGATAAAGTGCGGAGAAATATAGCCGCGATCAAATTCCATACCCTCTACGAGCTTCAGAGAGGTTTCCATGCTTTTGGCTTCTTCAACCGTGATCACGCCTTCTTTGCCGACTTTGTCCATGGCATCGGAAATCAGGTTGCCGATCTGCTGGTCATTGTTCGCGGAAATAATGCCGACCTGAGCGATTTCGGTTTTGTTTTTGATGGGCTTGGCAATTTTTTTCAATTCCGCAACTACGGCTTCCACGCCTTTGTCAATGCCGCGTTTGAGCGCCATCGGATTGACGCCGGATGCGACCAGTTTCTGACCTTCCCGATAAATCGCCTGTGCCAATACCGTTGCTGTGGTGGTTCCGTCTCCGGCAACATCGCTGGTTTTGCTCGCAACGGTCTTGACCATCTGAGCGCCCATATTCTCAAATTTTTCAGATATTTCTATTTCTTTGGCAACCGTAACGCCGTCTTTGGTTACATTCGGCGCACCGAAACTTTTTTCCAGAACCACATTGCGTCCTTTGGGACCCAATGTAACTTTTACGGCATCTGCAAGGGTATTCACGCCTTTGAGCATCATCTCACGGGCTTCCGAGCCGTAAGCAATCATTTTTGCAGCCATATAATCTCAAACCTCCGTTTATTCGTCAAATTTTGCAAGAATATCGTTTTCTCTCATAAAGATATGTTCCACGCCGCCGATCTTGAGTTCCGTACCCGCGTATTTTCCGAACAGGATACGATCCCCGACTTTGACTTCGGGCGCAATGCGATTGCCTTTGTTATCGGTTCTGCCGGGACCCACTGCCACGACTTTGCCTTCCTGCGGCTTTTCTTTGGCAGTATCGGGAATGATAATACCGCCGGTGGTTTTCTGTTCTGCTTCGAGTCTCAATACCAATACTCTGTCATTCAATGGTCTGATCATTGATCCTATATCTCCTTCCGATGATACAGATATTTTAAAATTGTGTTTTTCAGAACAATCCTGAAGAATGGATGTTGGAAAGCTGTAATAACAGCTATTTAGACAAAAAACATTTTTGATTTGAAATATAATCACCAATGATAGGCTGTCAAGAGGGATATGCGGGGCAAACTCGGACGATCATCAAAGCGGATGATTGCCGGAAAAATACAAGTTCAACAATATTTTTTATTGTTTATTTTCGGAATCCGGCGTATTTTATAGTGATAATCGGGTTGCAGCAGATTATTTTACCATAATCGGGAGATTATTATGATACAGAGTCTGTGGCATTTCGAACAACAGGCATGGCAGAACGGATTTGTCAGAATTGCCGGTATCGATGAAGTCGGACGAGGACCTTTGGCAGGTCCTGTCGTGTCTGCTGCAGTGATATTGCCGAAATTCTGTCCGATCTCCGGCATCGGAGATTCCAAAACCCTCAGTTCCAAACAGCGCGACCGCCTTTACGACAAAGTTTATGAACAGGCAGTTTCCATCGGCATCGGTATTGTTGACTCAAACGAAATTGATCGGATCAACATCCTGCAAGCCTCTTTGTTATCTATGCAATTTGCCATGAATCATCTGAATCCGCTACCTGATTATCTGCTGATCGATGGCAGATTTCCCATTCGTGCGGATATTCCCCAGAAACCTGTGATCAAAGGCGATAGTCTGAGTATTTCGATTGCCGCAGCTTCGATTGTTGCCAAAGTAACCCGTGATAGACTCATGGATGAATATCACGAGTATTATCCGCAATTCGGATTTTCCATTCACAAAGGCTATCCTACCAAAGCACACAAAGAAGCGATTCGGCAATTCGGCTGTTGCCTCATTCATCGGAAAACCTTTAAAGGAGTGAAAGAATATGTCGATTCAATCCCGGAATTTCGGTAAAAACAGTGAGATTCTGGCAGCCGAATTTCTGCAACGTCAAGGCTATACCATCATCGAACTCAATTACCGCTGCAATCTTGGCGAAATAGACATTATTGCCAGACACGGGGAAACCCTAGTGTTTGCAGAAGTCAAAGCCCGAAGTTCTTATCGTCGCGGAAATCCCAAAGAAGCCCTCAATTATGCCAAACGCAGAAAAATTTCTCAGATTGCCATGTTTTACCTTAAAAAAACCGGACAACTGAGAGTCAAAGCCCGATTCGATGTCATAGCGATCCATCCCTCTGAAAACAACGGGGAACCCCGCATCGAACTCATCAGAAACGCATTCGAACTGCCGGATTTTAACAACTGATATTACCATGAATTATTGACCTGCATATCCAGATGAAGCATTACAATTTCCTCCAATCTCGGATAAAAAAAACGCTGCAATTGTCTGGTATCAATGGTTTTGATATATCTCTTACATTTATGACACATATCTGTTCTGTATTCTCTTTCCTCTTCAGAGTAAAAATATCCGAGTGTCTGAGCATCTTTATTGTCACAAAATGGGCAGTAAATTCTGAAGCTTTGCCATTGATAATCGCAAAAACCACAGAGCATAAACCGCTCCCCATTGTCTTTGAAAAAAGAAAGACAGGGTAAATTCCCGCAGATCGGACAGTATCCCTTTTCCCATTCCGAGTCTTTGTTCAGATAGCTTGAAAGCTGTTCCGCGCAGATCAGAAGCGACGGCTTCAGGCTGTTATGAACCAGAAAAACAAGCGTCTGAAGTTCAAGAGCAAATACATCTGAAATTTTTTGTAAGTAGTTCTGATCCTGATTCAACAGCGCATCGGAAAGCGATTGCAAAGGTATATCTGCGGCATTCGGCAGGTTTTCTGCTATCGGCAGATGGTTTTGCTTTGCAAGTTCAATAAATTTTCTGAATAAAGCCTCTGTAGCCGAATAGTCTGTTGTAAAGTCTGTCATGCGGATCAGCGGAAGTTTCTCCTTACGCCGGAGAGAAAGCATTGATTCGGGAATAAGAATCGGATCAAGCGCTATCTGGGCTTTTGACTCTTCCTGAGCAATAAAAACCGCTTCATAAAAATCCAAAATGTCTGAATAAGCAGGTCTTATGATTCTGAGCGCGGATGCGGCGCTCCTGATCCGGTCGGATATTTGAGATGATGTCATAATGTGAATCAGCCTTTCGTCGGAATATAGATAAAATTCCGTTTATATACCTATATATTTTTTTATCACAGTTCACAACTGTTTTCAATCCTCTCTTGAAAAAAATAGGAATGATGAGTATGATAACCACGATTTCTATGGAGAAAATCAGTTTTCGGATGAACCGATGCCGGTGATTTTTGGGTTCATCATCTGCAATGAGAATATGCTGTATTTTTAAAAGGAGGTTAAACTATGACCGCATTGCTTCAGAAGGTTTTTCAAAAAGCATCTGTACTGCCTGACTATATGCAGGATATGCTGGCTGAGGAACTGCTTAATGAGATGGAATGGGAAGAAAAATGGGATACAACGCTTGAAAATTCGCAGTCGGCGTTGGATAAACTGACGCTCAGAGCTATGCAGCAATACAGAGAAGGAAAAACAAAAGAAATGGGATTTGATGAGTTGTGAAATCACATCTTACCGATGACTTTCTGAAGTGCTTTTCGGAACTGCCTGAACGCATCAGAAGACTTGCGAGAGAAAATTACAGGCTATGGCGTCGGAATCCTTCTCATCCGGGGCTTTCATTCAAACGGGTCGGTAAAAACTATCCGGCATATTCTGTCCGAATCGGATTAGGTTGGCGGGCGCTCGGTTTCAGAGATGGCGACACAATGGTATGGTTCTGGATCGGTTCACATCCAGAATATGAGAGATTGATAAAAGATTTGTAGAATCCCGGTAGTCATAAAATCCTGAAAATCCCAGTTCGGACAAGGAAGAAAATCGGTTTCGGAGCAAGATATGAGCTAACCCGCCTCCAAGCACATGTGCTTATACCCATAATGTACGACAATAGTAGACTCCCCCCTTGCTCTCAAAAAGGGGGGAATAAACTCCTCAAATCATCCGACTACATCAACTGCACTCCCATATTCGCAATGGGTCGGAATATCTTGCGAATCGCCATCATCCGGGTCATGTTCATGGGCGTCATCATTGCCATTGCGGATTTGTGATATTTTGCCGGCTCATACTGCACCAGATAAATCACCCGCACGGTCTTTTCATCAATCAGCATGGCTTTGGGATAATTCTTTTTCACAATTTCAAGCCGCTGATTCGCAAGGGTCAGCATCTCTTCCCGCTTGCCGAAGCTCATCGCGCCGGTCGGGCAGGTCTGCACACACGCAGGCGGAAGTCCGTTGTGAAGCCGATCCACGCACATATCGCATTTGCCAAGGGTTCCGTCTTCGGCTTTTCGCGGAATATTGTACGGACAGGATTGGATAACTTCGTCTATGTTATTCAAATCTTTGGTATTTGCCGTAAAAACCACAGCGCCGCTTGCTTCATCTTTATAAATGGCAGACGGCTCTCCCGCAGTTTCCAGACACGGCGGCTCGATGCAATGACGGCATTGCTCCGGGAAAAAAAGCCAGTGCAGTTTTCCGTCCATCACTTCTTCCCGCATTCTCACAACCTTATAAGTCGTGAACGAAAGATCGGGCGGATTTTCATGGGTGCCGCGATTCGTGGTGTTTTCTGCCGGAAGATCATGCCATTGCTTGCATGACACCTGACATCCCCGACATGCGGTGCAGAGACTGGTATCAATAAAAAAGGAATTGCTCATTGGTTCCTCCGTTTACAGTTTCGCCACATTGACCATAAAAGCCTTGCTTTCGGGAATGCGGGTATTGGGATCACCGGCAGACGGTGTCAGCAGGTTCGCGCTTTCCTCTTTTCCGTCTTCGGGCCATCTCCACCCGAAATGCCAGGGGATACCGACCTCGTGAATCGTTGCCCCGGCAATGTTGAACGGCTTGAATCGCTTGGTAACAACCGCGCTGCATTCCACAGAACCGCGAGCCGAAGACACTTTTACCCTCTCACCGTTTTTGATGCCTTTGAGCGCGGCAAGTTCTTCGCTCATTTCCACAAACATCTGCGGCGAAAGTTCCAAGAGCCAGGGCTGGGGACGGGTCATCAGACCGGTCTGCCAATGCTCGGTAACGCGATAGGTCGTGCAGACATAGGGGAATCGCGGATCACAGGTGGCATGGGCATCTGCATCGGACTCGAATATCGGCGCAGTGGGATTGATCCGCTGCTTGTTCATCAGGTTCTTTTCCACCGGGCATTCCAGCGGCTCATAATGTTCGGGCAGAGGACCATCGGCAAGACCGGGACCGAAAATCGAGGCAAGTCCATGTTTCTGCATGATAAACGGATATTTGCCTTCAGGATTGAGATTTCCGTCTTCAAGCATCATCGGCGGCGCGGGTCCGTCCGGCACATCGCCCACCCATTTCTTGTCTTCCCATTTGACCACCCATTTGTCTTTGTTCCACGGCTGTCCTTTGGGATCTACCGATGCGCGGTTGTAAATGATTCTGCGGTTCACGGGCCAGCACCATGCAAATTCGGGATACAAACCGATGTTATTGGGCGCATCTTTGGTTCCTCTGCGGGCTGCCATATTGCCTTTTTCCGTATAGCTTCCGCAGTAAATCCAGTTGCCCGAAGAGGTTTTGCCATCATTTTGCAGCATAGGAAACGCGGGAACCAGAGTGCCTTTTTTGTAGGTGGTGTCTTTGATGGTTACATCTTCGAGAAAATACCCGTTGATTTCTTTGGCAACTTTGTGCGGATCATATACGCCATTCGTGGCATAATCCCATTTGAGATTGAGAATCGGGTCCGGGAATTGTCCGCCTTCTTTATACGCTTCTTTCAGGATGTTGCCCAACTCCAGAATAATGTCGCCGTCTGGTCTGCTGTTTCCCAAAGGTTTCGGTCCCACATATCGCCACTGCATCCACCGTCCGCTGTTGCTGAGACTGCCTTCTTTTTCCACAGACACACAGGCAGGCAGCATGAATACTTCGGTTCCGATCTTTTCCGGCTCCATACCCGGACCCCGCCAGAACGAACCGGTTTCATTGTCAAAGAGATTGACATTGACCAGCCAGTCCAGTTTTCCCAAGGCTTTGCGGACTTTTCCGGCATTCGCGCTGCTGCACGCGGGATTCTGTCCCCACGCGAAAAAGCCTTTGATATTGCCTTTATACATCTCATCAAAAATATCGAGCCATGAATAGGATTTGCCATCATCGCCTTTGGGCAGCCACTGATATCCGAATTCATTGTCTTTTGTGGCTTTTTCTCCGAACAGAGATTTGAGCAGACTGACCGAATATTTGGAATAATTCTGCCACCAGTTCACGCTCATCGGATCATTGCTTTTGGGCGTGTATTTGGTGTTATAGACTTCCAGTGAAGTATCCGAAGATTTGGCTGCTTTGAGATATCCGGGCCAGATATGGAACAGCAATCCCTGATCCGTTGATCCCTGAACATTGGATTCCCCGCGAAGCGCATTCACGCCGCCGCCTGCCATACCCATATTTGCCAGCAGCATCTGAAGAATGGACATGGCACGGATATTCTGAACACCCACCGTATGCTGGGTCCAGCCCATTGCATACATGATGGTTCCGGCTTTTCCCATTTCGCCGGTTGCGCCATAGGTTTTATATACCTCTACCAAGTCTTTTTCAGGGGTGCCGGTAATTTTGGATACCAGTTTGAGATCATAGCGCTCATAATGCTTTTTCAGCAGATTGAATACGCAATGCTCATCTTTCAGCGTCTTATCGGTTTTGGGAATCCCTTTCTCATCCACCTCGAAATCCCAACTGCTTTTGTCATACGAGCGGGTCTGGGCATTATAGCCGGAAAACAGCCCGTCTTTGAAACTGAAATCTTTTTTCACAATGAACGCTGCATTCGTATAATTGAGAACATAGTCCTCATTATACAGTTTGTTGTCCAAAATGTACTTGATCATGCCGCCCAGAAAGGCAATATCGGTGCCAGATCGCAGCGCCGTATAGATATCCGCCTTTGCCGATGTTTTGGTGAATCTGGGGTCAACATGAATGAGCTTTGCGCCGTTCTGTTGCGCCATCGTAACATATTTGAACGATATGGGATGATTTTCTGCCGCATTGCTGCCCATAATCAGAATGCAGTCGCTATTTTTAAGGTCAATCCAGTGATTGGTCATTGCACCGCGTCCGAACGACTCTGCCAGAGCCGCAACAGTAGCGCTGTGTCAGATACGCGCCTGATGTTCGATATATACCAGTCCCATGGACCGCAGCAATGCCTGATATATCCAGCATTCTTCATTGTCCATAGCCGCGCTTCCGACCGAGGCAATGGCTGTGGTGCGATTGACGGTCTGTCCTTTGGCATTGGTGGTCTCGAAGCTTGCGTCGCGGGTTTTTTTAATGCGATCTGCGATCTGCTTCAATGCCCAGTCCCAGGACACCTGTTTCCATTCTTTGGAATTGGGCGCACGGTACATGGGTTCTGTGAGCCGGTTCTCATTTTCCGTCAGTTGTCTGAGTGCAGAGCCTTTGGGACACAGAGAACCTCTGTTGATGACGTGGTTCGGATCACCCTCGATGTTGATGACCCTGCCGCTGCCGCTTTTTGCCGTATGCACGATTGCTCCGCATCCGACACCGCAGTAACAGCATATCGTAGTAGTTTCTTTGGCATACTTGGTTTTCAGCATCTGGGCATGGGCTTTGACCGGTGTGAGATCAAATCCCAGATGACTCACCGCCGCGCCTGCCGCGATGGCTCCGGTGGTCTGAATAAACTGCCTGCGTGTAACTTCCATCTGCGCGCCTCCTTGTGAACGTTATAAGGTTGAATATGCGCTGTTTCTTTCCTGAATGATACCTTTCCTTTCCGATCTGCGGAAATATCTCACCAACCCCTCCCCGGAGCGGGGACAGGGGCAGGATGGATGAAAGCATAATCAAAAGCATGGTTAAAGTCAATGAATTTCATATCTTTTGAAATTCTGCTTGTTTTATGTTAGTTCCATATTTTTGCTTCAAACCTCAGCAAGGCTATGACAGCTTTCTTTATGAAGCCATATCGGTAAAATGTTCATTTTTTGTTTTGCCGTAGGCTTCTTTGTGGTATATCCGATAATCACAGGGAATAAAGGAGACAAACCATGAAAAAAACATTGTGTATTCTGAGTATCGTTTTTTTTGCGCGGATGCTGTGTGCATCTGCGTATGCAGCCGTAGAGCCGGTGATCACCGCCAACGGCATGAGCGGAACCGTCAATATCGCGGCAGACAGCGCGGTTACGGTCAGAGTCCAACTGCTGCCCGGAGACAAAGCAGGAAGGGATGCGGACTGGTGGCTGGTGGCGTATGCCTATGGCAGATGGTATTTCTATCAGATCGGCACCGGTCTGAGCGATATCGGCAATTCTTTGGATATTGCCAAACTCCGCCCTGTGTATCAGGGAAAACTTTTTACGCTGCCCTCATCGGTGATTTTACAGATACCGCAGGTACCAGCCGGAACTTACAGCCTGTATTTCGGCGTGGATACGAATATGAACGGCAAGTTAGACACGGATTCGCTGGTGTTCAGAGAACTGAACGTCATCTCCGGCACATCCAAAGCCCTGAAATCTGATCTGACGCGCAATATGTCTCCGACTGCCAGTCAGGATGATCTGAAAGAGCTTGTCATCGGCAACAACTCGTTTGCTCTGGATTTCTATCAGGCAATCTCCGGCAAAGATGGCAATATTTTCTTTTCGCCGTACAGCATCTCGATGGCACTTGCCATGACGTATGCAGGAGCAGCTGGTGAAACCGAGCAGCAGATGAAAAATACCCTGCATTTCACCCTGCCTCAGGATCGGCTTCATTCCGCGTTCAATGCGCTGAATATCGGTCTGGGGAGCTACGCGGAAGAAACATTCAAGCTCAATGTTGCCAATTCGATCTGGGGACAGAGCGATTATCCTTTTCTGAGCAGCTTTCTGGATGTGATTGCCAGTAATTACGGTGCGGTGCTGAAGCGGACGGATTTCATAAATGCCCCGGAAGAATCCAGACTCACCATCAATAACTGGGTCAGTGATAACACCGCGCAGAAAATCAACGATCTGCTCCCTCAGGGATCAATCGGTCCTCTGACGCGGCTCGTTCTGGTCAATACAATCTATTTCAATGCGCCATGGGCAAGGCAGTTTGAAAAAAGGCTGACTCATGATGATCTGTTTTATCTCGCAGACAGCAGTTCTGTTACTCTGCCCATGATGCGGACAACCGAATATTTCAGGTATGCCGAAGGAGACGGTTATAAAGCAGTGGAACTTCCTTACAAATACAGCGCGGGTTCCATGCTGATTCTGGTTCCCGATTCCGGCAAATTCGGAGATGTCGAAAAATCAGTAACCGTCGCCCGGTTGAGTGAAATTTCGGCAAAACTCGCTTCAGCGTATGTTACTCTTGAAATGCCGAAGTTCAAATATGAATCCGATTCCGTAAGTCTCAAAGATACGTTTTCCGGGATGGGAATGCCTGCGGCATTTTCGAATTATGCGGATTTTTCCGGTATAGATGGCAGTTACGATCTGAGTATCGGAAATATTTTTCACAAAGCTTTCATTTCCGTGGATGAAGCGGGAACAGAGGCAGCCGCAGCTACTGCGGTTGGCATGAGCGGTACAAGTATGCCTCCAGTTCCGATAGAACTGAAAATCAACCGCCCGTTTATTTATTTCATCCGGGACAACAACGGAACCATTTTGTTCATGGGGCGTATGATCAATCCGGGCAACTGAGGCATGAGAAGTGAGAAATCCGATCATCATCCGCGGTTTCTTCGTCTGCTTCCGACATGGAAGGGCAATTTGCTGTTTTTCGGCGTGTTGATTGTCATTATTCTGGCATATTCCTTTTGGCAGGTGAAGCAGGCGCAGCAGAGATTTCTCGATCAGATGAAAAGCTATTCGGTCATGCTTGCCGGTGTGATCGAACTCAATGCCAAAGGCGCGGTATTGTCAGAGGAAATCGTCAAGGAAATCATGCAGACATTTCTGGGCAATACCGCGCGGTTCGTGGATTATCTGGATGCTGTTCAGCCGTTTTCAGCCGAAGAACTGAGTTCGTTTGCAAAAGAAGCGGGGCTTGCGGGAATCCGAATTATCCGAGCTGACGGAGAATATACCGAAGGTCCTTCCGGCTGGCTCAGTTCTGAAAAATGCGATTGCACGGATAGCGGCGGATTTTTGCAGCATCTGAGACCCGAACATCTGTATTTTCTGTCCGATGTCAGAGCGGGCTTGGCAGGCTGTATCATGGTCGGGCTTACGGCTGCCCGCATCGAAAACCTGCACGATCAGGTCGGATTGCCCTATCTGCTGAGTACTCTGCCCGGTTTATCGGGAATCCGCTATGCAAGGGTCGGAACTGACGTTTTCAAAACATTATCCGAGCCGGAAATCACGCTGGATCAGGATGGCAGTGTTGCCGAAGCCCGACTGCCGCTGGGCAGAAATATCCTTGTCGTAGGAATGGCTCCCGAATATTTTATGGCGCGTATACGGCAGATTCGGCACGCATTTTTGGTTTTCA
>CAZMDM010000517.1:0-1873 GCA_964564775.1 uncultured Desulfonema sp.
GCGTTGAAACTGATGAAAGAACACAGAGAAACACGGCAGATTCCCGTAATCGCGGTTACGGGATATGCGACACCGCATGATAAGAAACGGATCGCTGATGCCGGATTTGACGGCTATCTGAGCAAGCCATTTCCGAGAGCCGAATTATTCCGGGAGATTTCCCGAGTTATGGAAAAGCGTACAAAATTCGATAAAATAGCGGCAGAAAGCGAAGAAAATATCCCCGAAATTCTGAATAAACTGCTTCCCGAATGGCAGGAAATCAGCGATACATTTTTTATTGACGACATAGCTGCATTCGCAGATAAAATCAGAGATATTGCACGGAGATACGATCTAAAAAAACTGGCGGATTACGCCAGTTCCTTATCTGAGGCGGCTCGGAGCAGTAATCTCGGTGAGATGGAAAAACTGATGTCGGAATTTTCCGATATATTTGATAAAGTTCAACATCAGAAATAAAAGCCGGTCATCGGAATTCGGATTTTCAGCTCATAGAAAGGAAATAATGGATACTCAGAAGAAAACCCTGCTCACTGTCGGCATCATTTTTATCATTATGATCCTGTCAATTGCAACTGTATCCCGAATAATCATATTGGAAAGCTTCAACAGTCTCGAAGAGCGTGATACACGGATCAATGTCAGCAGAGCGGAAGACGGCATCAACAATATTCTGGAATCCATGAAATCCTCTGCCAGAGATTGGGCATTCTGGAGTGAGAGCTATGATTTCATAGCAGACGGCAATACCGCTTATATCGAAAACAATCTGGGAGATGCTCCGATATCGGTTCTGAAATTGAATTTCATAATTTTTGTAAGGGGTTCGGGAGAGATCGTACATGCCAAATTTCTGGACTGGGAAACTAAAAAAGAAATTCCCGAACCGGAAAATCTTCTAAAAACCGTATTATCTGTGCCGTCTCTGATCCTTCATTCGGACAAAGAAAGCCATACTTCGGGTATTCTGAGCTTTCCGCAGTTTCCGATTCTGATTGTTTCGATGCCGATTCTGAAAAGCGACCAGACCGGCGATATATCTGGGGCTTTGATTATGGGACGATTTCTCGATTCCCGTGAAATTGCACACGTAGGAAATCTTACCCATCTGAATCTGGACATTCAGGCATACGATGCGCGGGATATTCCCGATGATTACAAAGCCGCCCTCATTCAGAATAAAAAAGGAATTAAGATACCGATAAATATTGAGAATTCGACAAGTATTGCCGGCTATACAATGAAAAACGATCTGAGCGGAAAACCGGCATTTATCCTGAAAGTTACGGCTTCCAGAGATGTTTATCTGCTCGGGCAGAAAACCATTTACTACAATATCGTCTTTCTGATTGTCATCGGGATTTTTTTTATTGTGTTCATACAATTATCTCTGCATCGGATTCAGAAGGAACTGAAAGAAAGCGAAGAACGCTATCGCTCTATCTATAATAAGACTCCGGTCATGCTGCATTCGCTGAATACAGAAGGAAAGCTCATCTCTGTCAGCGATTACTGGCTCGAAGTTTTCGGCTATGCGCGTGAAGAAGTTATCGGACGGAAAATGACAGATTTTTTTACTGAAGAATCTGTTCGTTATTTCCGTGAGATCGGCTTTCCCGGATTTCTGAAAACCGGTTTTGTCAAGGATATTGCCTATCAGTTTGTCAGAAAAAACGGGGAAATTATGGATACGCTTCTTTCATCAATTTTACTGAAAGACAAAGACGGAAATCCCGTACATACCCTGTCTGTTATCATTGACATCACCGAGCGCAAACGGGCAGAGCGGGAACTTGTCAGATCCAAAGCTGCTGCCGAATCCGCGAACCGCGCCAAATCCGAGTTTCTGGCAAATATGAGCCATGAAATC
>CAZMDM010000518.1:0-4488 GCA_964564775.1 uncultured Desulfonema sp.
TGACATCATACGGGTACACACAGACACTAACAGGAGTAGATCGTCGGCAGCCTCCGATGTGGATAAGAGACAGTTCATCTCCTGACAGGATACACCCTGCTCGGTGCGTTTTTCATTGCAACCGAGGATTCCTCATCTCCCGTGAATTTTATTCCCATGCTGCTTTACGGGGCTGGTACCGGCGTGATGATTATGCTGATCCGCAATATCGGCGCGTACTCGGACGGCGTGGTGTATGCCATCCTGATTATGAATCTTGCTAACCCGCTTTTGGATAAGATCAGACCCAAAGCACTCGGAAAGGCGGTTTAGGTATGCGTGACATGATAAAAATGGTGGTTGTACTGACAGTACTGAGCGCGTTTTCCGGCGGACTTCTGGCTGCAATCCGCGATCAGACCAAAGACAGAATCGAGCTTCAACAGCTTCAGTTCGTCAAAGGACCGGCAATTCGCGCGATTTTCGAAGGCGCATCCAATGATCCCATTGCCGCGCGTTTCAAAATCAAAGACGGCGCTGTGGAAAGAGACTTTTTTATCGGTATTTTCGATAACAAACCGCCTGCGGTAGCTTTTGAAACCTTCGGAAAAGGCTACGGCGGAGATGTGGGCTTGATGGTGGGCATTGACTTGAGCGATAATAAGATTATCGGCGTAGGTGTTACCACTCATGCGGAAACTCCGGGTATGGGCGCAAAAGCCAAAGATGATCCCAAATTTGTAGCTCAGATCAAAGGCGCTTCTACGGATGAGCCTGTCAAAGTCAATAATGACGGCGGAAAAATCAGTGCCATCGGCGGTGCGACCATTACGTCTCGCGCCGTATGCGCTGCGGCTACCGAAGCTTCGGAAATTTACAAACGGCTCAAACCCCAAATCGAAGAACAAATGAAAGCATTTGTGAAATAGGAGATAACAATGGCAAAATCGGTAGCTCAGGAGTTTGTCAAAGGGTTGTGGAATGAGGTTCCGCCGTTTCGGCTGGTACTGGGCTTGTGTCCCACGCTTGCCGTTACCAAATCGGTGGAAAACGGCATCGGTATGGGGCTTGCCACGACCTTTGTGCTGGTTTGCTCGAATATTCTGGTCTCCATGATGAGAAAGGTGATTCCGCCCAAAGTCAGAATCGCGGCGTTCATCATCATCATTGCGACCTTTGTTACGGTGGTTGAATTGGTCATGCAGGCATTCACCTACCCGCTGTTTCTGACACTGGGTATTTTCATTCCCCTGATCGTCGTCAACTGCATTGTGCTGGGTCGTGCCGAAGCATTTGCGTATAAAAACGGATTGATGGCATCTATCGCAGACGGTCTGGGTATGGGTATCGGATTTACCCTGTCTCTGGCATCTTTGGGCGCGGTCAGAGAGCTTTTGGGAAGCGGTACATTGCTGGGAAAAGCGGTATTCGGACCCGGGTTCGAACCGTTCTCGTTTCTTGTGGAAGCCCCTGGCGCATTCGTGGCATTGGGACTGATGCTGTGCCTGATGAACCTTTTGGGAAAGAAATAAGGAGGCATGACCGATGGGTGATTATATAGTTCTTGCGATCAGTTGTATTCTGGTCAAAAACATTCTTCTGTCTCAGTATCTCGGAAACTGCCCCTTTCTTGGAACATCGAAAAAGATGGAAACCGCAGTCGGTATGGCAATGGCGGTTATCTTTGTTCTGGTACTGGCAGGCGTGATTACATGGCTGGTGGAAGCCTATATTCTCAAAAGATTCGGACTCGAATATCTGAGAACCATTTCCTTTATTCTGGTTATTGCTTCGCTGGTGCAGTTTGTTGAAATGTTTCTCAAAAAGAGTATGCCTGCGCTGTATGCGGGACTCGGTATTTTTCTGCCTCTCATCACCACCAACTGTGCGGTTATGGGCGTTTGTCTGATCAATATCAATGAAGAATATACCTTTATGCAGTCGCTGGTTTCCTCGTTCGCGTATGCGGCAGGTTTCGGATTTGCGCTGATTCTGTTTGCCGGCGTGCGGGAGAGAATCCTTTTGGCAAGAGTTCCCAAACCGCTTCAGGATACTTCTATCGGTCTGGTAACTGCCGGAATGCTGTCTCTGGCTTTCTTTGCATTCAAAGGCATGGTGTGAAAAAACAGTGCAAAATGCAACGTGTGAAATGCAAAATTACGAGAGGAGACTGACGTGACAGTAGCTGTATTTTTTATGCTGGGTCTGGGACTGCTCTGCGGTGCAATTCTGAGTTTTGCGTCAAAGATTTTTTATGTATATGAAGACCCCAGAATCGGCGAAGTGGAAAACGGTCTTTCGGGCGCAAACTGCGGCGGATGCGGATTTGCAGGATGTTCGGCTGCAGCTGCGGCAGTTGTCAAAGGACAGGCTCCGGCAAACGTGTGTATTGTCGGCGGAGCAGAATGCGCGGCAAAAGTAGCCGAAGTCATGGGCTTGGATGCAGGCAGCGCGGAAGCAAAACGCTCGGAAAATACCTGTGACGGCGGCAACAGAGCCGAAGACAAATTTTATTACATGGGTGTTACCACCTGCAAAGCCTTGTCCAATCTTTACGGCGGCAAAAGAGTCTGTAGCATCGGCTGTCTGGGCTTAGGCGATTGTGTGAAATCCTGTGCATTTGATGCGATTCATTTGGGAGCCAACGGCTATCCGGTGGTGGATGAGGCAAAATGCGTGGGCTGCGGAGCGTGTGAGCGGGCTTGCCCCAAAAATATTCTCAAAGTTCGCACCATGTCTGAAAAGCTTCTGAATCTCAATCAGGAAGATGAAGCACTTGCACCTTGTCAGCAGACTTGTCCGGCGGAAATCGATATTCCCACATACATTGCTCAGATTCGTGCAGGAGATTACGAAGGCGCGGTCAATACGATCCGTCTGAGAAATCCGCTGCTGTTGTCCTGCGGTCGCGTATGTCCGCATCCGTGCGAAGATTATTGCAGACGTGGAATTGAAGATGAGCCGGTTTCAATCAACCAGTTGAAACGCTTTGTGGCAGATTTTGAAATGAATTCGGGCAAACGTCTGCCGATTTCCTGCGCTCCCGATACCGGAAAGCGTGTGGCAGTGATCGGTGGCGGTCCGGCGGGTCTGAGCTGCGCGTACTTCCTGAGAAGATTGGGGCATGAAGTTACGATTTACGAAGGAATGCCCAAGCTCGGCGGTATGATCCGCTACGGTATTCCCGAATATCGTCTGCCCAAAAAGACGCTGGATTGGGAAATCGAAGGCATCATCAATCTGGGTATCAAGGTTCATACGAATGTGCGTTTCGGCGTGGATTTCGATATGGGCGATCTGACATTTGCCGGCTACGATGCGATATTTCTGGGTATCGGTGCATGGAGCGACTATGCTCTGGGCATCCCGGGTGAAGATATGGAAGGTTGCTTTACCGGCATCAATTTCCTCACCCGCTTTGCCAACGGCGAGAATATCCCGGTTGGTAAAAACTGTGTAGTAGTCGGCGGTGGAAACACTGCTATTGACTGCGTGAGAACTCTGGTACGTCTGGGATGCAAAAACGTAACCCTGCTGTATCGCCGAACCCGCAAGGAAATGCCTGCGAATATGGTCGAAATCGAAGCTGCGGAACATGAAGGCATCAACTTCAAATTTCTTGCTGCACCGACCAAAGTCGTGGGTGAAAACGGCAAAGCAACGCATATCGAGTTTCTGACAATGGAATTGGGCGAGCCGGATGCAAGCGGTCGCCGGCGTCCGGTTCCCAAGCAAGGCTCCGAGCAGCTTCTGGAAGCCGATATGATTATTTCAGCTATCGGTCAGGGACCAGACGTAAAATTTGCAGGAGGCAAAAAGCTTGAAAATCTCAAGATCACTCGTTGGAAAACGATTGATAATAAGCCTGAAATCCTGCAATCCAGCATTCCGTATATCTTCACCGGCGGTGATGCGGCAACCGGCGCGTCTCTGGTAGTTGAGGCTATCGGCGGCGGAAGACGGGCTGCACGTTCCATCCACTTGTATCTGAGCGGTCAGGAAGTCAAGGCTCCGGAAAAGATTCTGTTCAAGAAGCATATTCCCGAATCTATCTTCAAATCGGTTCCGGGCGTGGTGAAAACGCCCAGAGCGAAAATGCCGGAATTGCCGGTCAAAGAACGGATCACTTCGTTTGTGGAAACCGATCTGGTGCTTCAGGAAGACGAGGCATTGAGAGAAGCAAATCGCTGTCTGTCCTGTTGCAGACTTTGCTATAATAAGGATGTGAAGGCGGCTTAATTTTCTTATATCTGAAAATTTCTGATGTACGAGGGGCGGTGAGGTTTTGCCGCCCTTGTTTTTTTGTCTGAACCATGATTTACAGGATTAACAGATTGCTATGATTGAAAAAATATTGCTATCATTTCTCAATTTTGATAATCTTGACTCAAAAACAGGAGCATAATATGGATACACTGACAGTTTTTATGGAGTTTCTGATTTTACAGAATCACCGGAAGAATTGGCGAGCCAAGTCCGTAACATGCAGAAAACAATAGACCTCTTTCC
>CAZMDM010000519.1:0-9704 GCA_964564775.1 uncultured Desulfonema sp.
CCGTCTTCCAATGCTTTACATGCCGCGCGCCTGACACATTCCGGCGTATCGAAATCCGGTTCTCCGACTTCCAAATGAATGACATGAATGCCCTTTCGCTCCATTTCATGAGCTTTTTCAAGGACATCCATGACAATAAACGATGTGATATGGTTTAATCGGCTTGAAATCATTTTCAGCATCATCCTTCCTGCATAATTTCAGGATTACCTCTATCAGCATCAGCGCATCTTGTAAAGATTTACTTCGATCCGATGCAAAAGAAGCTCACATCAGTTTCGATTTCAACCACTCCCGTATTTTTTCATCAATCGCATAAACTCCTTTGTTATGACCGATAAACTCCAGAAAATGTTCGCGAAGATCATCGGGCAGATCAATTGTGGCAAGCTCGACTGCTTCTTCGGAATTGCGGCGGATCAGATAAATCACCGGCGGTTGCTTCCATGTATTGACCGCAAAATAATATGCCACATCGTTTTTGGAGCGGATCACATAATTGCTGCGCGCCCAGTTGTTGCCCCATTCCAGATACAGGGTAACCGCTTCTTCCGGCGTCATCTCCCAATTGATGGCATTGACCAAAGCAGTATCTTTTTGAATATCTTCCAAAGTCATCATGGACCGATCCTCCTGTGTGTGAATATCAATGACACAACATAATGCGTATGTGCAGGGGAATCAAGTCAGAATGTATATGATTAGCACAACACTTTTTCTGTTCGGCTATTCATAAGAGATTGTTTTTTCCACCGCTAGAGTTTCCTCTTTGGACAGGCTTTTGTCATCAAGATGGCTTTCGGTAAAAAACAGCCTTCTGCTTTCCGCAATTTTCCAATTTGGCGGAAGCATTGCATTTTTGACTATACTGAACATCATCTCCAGCAGAGTGTAAGCATTCAGTACAGGTTCATTGCTATCCAGAGTCGCAATCAGTGAAAAACACTGCTCAGATTTTGCTTTCAGTGTTTCAAGACCATGTAAAAATTTGATAATCCGCGTCCTTGTTTCTGGGCGGCTGTTCGGAACATTGATGCCTTTTTCCCAATTGTTTCTGAGATTGGCGACCAGCCGGGATTGCGATTTCATCAATTTTTCACGGCTGTTTTGAGAAACAAACATTTTTTGTGAAAAGATATGCTCCCGAATCAGCGCGGAGATATCAGCCCTCTCTTCAAGCAGTTCGGTTCTGAACATTTCTCGCGAAATTTCGGGAATTCCCACTTTCACAGAGCTAAGCATTTCCGTTCGAAATGCAAGACGCTCTTCGAATTCTCCCAATGCCTCTTTCCAAAACACCTGACTTCCCTGCTTGAAAACTTCGGTTATGGCAATCCCCTGTTTTGCGGAATTTTTTGCAGCTCTGACCAGTTCGGAAATAATTTTTCCCGTTTTTTCGAACAAACGCTCGCCGGTAATGACTTTATAAATGATCCCCATCAGTGCATACCAGTCCTGAAGATGCAGAATATGACGGAGATTGCCGAATACCTGCTCCAAGATTTCATTTCGGAATACATGGGACGGCGTGGCATAAGACGGTGTTCCTCCGAGCATAGGCTGGGCAATATCTCCCTTGAAACAGACGGAAGTTTCGAAATCAATCAGACCGATGGAGTAATTGTCGGGATTTGCCAGAAACATCGGAGAGCGGGACAGATCGCCAACAATAAACACATTATCCGGTTTCAGATCCCGGATTGCCACGCCGATTTTTCTGAGAAATGATATGAGTTTGAGAAGATTTGTAATGATACCGGATATATCAGATATTCTCTGTCTGAATGCTTTCTGATGAATATTCTCATACAGCACAAGCTTATAACGATCAATCAGTTCCTGATGCCTCTGAAAAAAATCGCTGAGAATCCGATTCAGGCTGTTGACAAACTCGCTGTTGAGATTCTCCTTGCGGTAATCCACCCGCAGCCCTTTGAGGTGCAGCAGACACCACTCTTTTTTCTGATATGCCGAAACAGAGGACAGCATTCCGTAACGAGTCAGAATCTTTGTGATTTCTTCATCACACTCGGAAAAAAACATATCCATATCGAAGAACATCGCGGCATGTTCCGGTCCGTATAACTGTTCGAATGCAAAAGGATCTCCCATCATATCCAGATGATTCATAATTTCCTGATTCAGCCGATCTCCGATATCGTGTATTCTGAAAATGACATTAGTCAGAAAAGAATATTCGGATAAATCCATAAAAAATGCAAAGCCACCGCCAATCTTCAGATATTCCTGAAATCCGGGAAATGCTTTGAGTTTTTTGATACACAAGGTGTCGAATTTATCGGGATGGGCATCAGCAATGCCTGAAAAAGAAGGGATTTTTTTTAAAATTGCCGACAAACCGGGTGCAATACACACAATGTCCTGAGACAACTTTTCGGCAATCCGCCGCTCATTCCGAATCTGACTGATATACACATCAAAATCATTGATCGGCACAGGAGGGATCTTGACGACCAGTACATCATCATAAATCACTTTGAAACATTTGCTTTTGCTGCCGCTGTCTTCTCCCAGAAAACCGATGGTCATGCGCCGTTCAGCCCATTTCCCCTTGCTGTTTCTGACCCGCAACTCATAGATACTATCTCCGTCCGAGAGTGAAGATACCGGCTCGACATGGTGTGCGGCTTTTCTTTCAACACCGAGTTGAAGCTTATACAGACTTAAAAAATAGTGAACTATATCCCGTTTCATCCGGTTTCCTAGCAATCATTCGTGTATAAATTTGAATTTTATAATAATTTTATTGTCTTTTGTCAAACAAAGATTTATGGTGTAAATTTATTATAGTGAAGCATAATTTTATTTATTATCAGATTTTTTGCCGCTCCGATGATCGCAGAGTTTTGATCAGATGATTCATATCATCGGGAATCCGGGCTTCGAAGCTCACGCTTTCTCCGGTGCGAGGATGAGCAAATTGCAGTTTCCATGCGTGAAGCATCTGGCGATTCGCAGTCAGAGTCTTATTGCGGGAGCCATATACCGTATCTCCGACAATCGGATGCCCCACTGCCGCGCAGTGAACTCGGATCTGATGGGTTCTGCCGGTTTTCAGCGTAAGCGAAAGCAGATCGGCATTTCCGAATCGCTCTTTTACCGACCATAAGGTTTCGGCAGTCCGTCCCCTGCTGCTGATAACCGACATTTTTTTCCGATCTGTGGGATGCCTGCCGATAGGAAGCAAAATCGTGCCCGAATTTTTTTCCATATTGCCGTGAACAACAGCAAGGTATTCTTTGTGAAGTGTTCTGGCTTTGAACTGAAGTGCAAGATCTTGATGTGCCATATCGTTTTTGGCAATTACCAGCAAGCCTGAAGTATCTTTATCTAGACGATGAACAATGCCTGGACGGATTTTTCCGCCGATTTCTCCAAGATCAGAACAATGATGCAGGATAGCATTGACTATCGTGCCTTCAGAATGACCGGGCGCGGGATGAACCACCATGCCGCAGGCTTTGTCAATGACCAGCAGATCATCGTCTTCATAAACAATGCTCAGTTTGATATCCTGAGCTTCGATGTTCAGAGGTTCGGGATCAGGAATCGAGGCAATGATGTCATCGCCTGCTCTGACTTTGTATGCAGGTTTTACGATCTGACCGTTGATCCGAATATCGCCGTTTCGGATCAGTTCTGCCGCATAAGAACGGGAAAGCCCGGATATCAGAGATGCGGCAACTATATCCGTACGTTTGCCCGAATCCGTCTCCGGGACAATGATATGGAATTGGCGGCATGAAGACATGGAAAGCTATGCAGGCGCAAACAGATGTTCGATCTCGGAAATAATGGTTTTTTCGTCGGTATTTCTGGCAGTGGAAATCTCTTTGATCAGAAGAAACTGAGCCGTATCATACAGTTTCCGTTCTCCGAAGGACAGGTCTTTGCTGAGTTTGAGGGTAAAAAGGTCTCTGAAAACTTCCGCGACATCGAATAATGAGCCGGTTTTGATTTTATCCATATAGTCTCTGTATCGGCGGTTCCATGTCTGGGGATTTTCCGAATCATCCCGTCTTTGCCTCATCAGCTCATAGATTTTGGGGACATCTTTTTCATGGATGATATTTCTCAGCCCTACAGAAGCAACATTCCGGATGGGGATCATAATCACCATGTTGTTTTCAATAATCTTCATAATGTAAAACTCATGTTTTTCTCCGTTGACCTCTTTGCTCTCGATGGCTTCGATTCTTCCGACACCGTGAGCGGGATAAACCGCCAAATCTCCGATCCGAAACTTCCGGTTTTTTGTTTCCATGCCCTGACTGTTCTCCGTTGATGCATCCATCTGCGGATTACTCCTGTTTGATGTTCGCAAATCATTAAGAAATGAATGTTAGCATAGATCAGAACAACAAATCAACAAAAATTGGGCGAATGCTTTCGAATCAGGATTCGATACCGAGTTGCTGCTTTTGATCCCCGAATCCTGATTCATTCTTTATTTTCGGGTAAAAGCAATCAGCGCTTCGAGTTTTCCTGCGGCCTTGCCCGAATCAATCGAATGTTCTGCCAGACGGATTCCTTCTTTCAGGTCTGCGGCTTTACCTGCGGCTGCCAATGCGGCTGCGGCATTGATAATCACCACATCACGCTTAGCGCCTTTTTCGCCATTTAAGATTTTTCGGGTGATTTCAGCATTGGTCTTGGGATCGCCACCGCTCATTTCCGAAGGCTCTGCCAGTTTTCCGAAATACTGCTCCGGGTAGATATCATAAGTCCGAATCATTCCGTCATTCAACTCCGAGACCCGAGTCGGCGCGCAGACCGAAATTTCATCGAGTCCGTCATGCCCATGCACCACATACGCTCGTTTTGCGCCCAGCAGTCTCAATGCCTGTGCAAACATTTCCGTCAGTTCCGGCGCATATACGCCCAGAAGCTGACAGTTTGCCGCTGCCGGATTGGTCAGAGGTCCCAGCATATTGAAAATCGAACGCAGTCCGATTTCTTTTCTGGCTCTGGCAGCAAAGCGCATGGCTCCGTGATACAGCGGAGCGAAGAGAAATCCGATGCCGATTTCCCGGACAGATTCCTCTGTTATTTCAGGGTCAACATCAATTTTCACGCCCAATGCTTCCAGCACGTCCGCGCTGCCGCATTGACTGGATACCGAGCGATTACCGTGCTTGGCAACCGTTACACCGCAGCCTGCGACCACAAATGCAGTGGTTGTAGAAATATTAAAGGTTTTTGCGCCGTCTCCTCCGGTGCCGCAGGTATCCACAATGGTCGGCGACGCACATTGAATCCGATGAGCTTTCCGGCGCATGGCTTTGGCTGCTCCGGCAAGCTCTTCGAATGTTTCCCCTTTGGTAGCCAATGCGGCCATAAACGCGCCGATCTGAGCGTCCGTGATATCGCCCGAAAATATTTCGGTTATCATTTGGGACATCTGATCTTCGCTTAAGTTTTTTCGCTGAATAATGGATTTCAGACCGTCTCGAAACATGGATAACAAATCCTTTCAGAGTGTTTTAAAAGGAGAATATCATTATGCAATTTTCGGAGCAAGGTTTTTAATTCGTATTTTCGAATGAGACGCTTGAGGAATCGGCAATTCATTCTGAAATTTCTTGTGAAAGCCCAAATTTTCGGTTAAACATACGCATAAGAAAAAAATTCGATTTCAAAAGAGGCAATGATGTCCGTAACCGTCAACAGTATCAACAATATTTATCAGAACCGGGTGTTCAGGTTGGATCGCGAAAATGTAACGTTGGAAAATGAGGTTACTGTCAATATTGATCTGATCCGGCATCCCGGAGCAGCGGCAATGGTGGCAGTATCGGATGATGGCAAAGTGATTCTGCTTCAGCAGTATCGCCATGCTATCGGAGACTATATCTGGGAAATTCCCGCAGGAACACTCGAACCCGATGAAAATCCTTTGGAATGTGCCAAAAGAGAACTGATCGAGGAAAGCGGATTTTCGGCAAGTAACTGGCAGAAACTCGGAGAAATAACGCCGGTTCCGGGATATTCGGACGAGCGCATTCACCTGTTTCTGGCAACTGGGCTTTCGCCTGCACAACAGAATCTGGATCAGGGAGAAATTCTGAAAGTCCGTCATATCGAGTTCACAGACGCCATCAAAATGATCCATGAGCAGAAAATTCAGGATGCCAAAACAATCTGCGGGCTGATGCTGGCACAAAAAAAATTGACAGAATAGAGTCGCGTTACGGAGGAAAATCATATTATGATACAGCTTATCAGGGGATTCAAAGATATATTGCCGGGCGAAGTCGAACTGTGGCAGAACATCGAACGCACGGCAGCAGAGTTGTTCGAAGATTTCGGATTCAAGGAAATCCGTATTCCGATTATGGAACATACCGAACTGTTTGCACGAGGCATCGGTGAAGATACTGATATTGTTGAAAAAGAAATGTACACCTTCACGGATCGGGGCGGCGATATGCTGACACTGCGCCCCGAAGCTACCGCATCTGTGGTGCGCTCGTATATTCAGCACAAAATGTATGCTCAGGACCCGGTGCGTAAATTTTACACTATCGGTCCCATGTTCCGCCGGGAAAGACCTCAGAAAGGGCGATATCGCCAATTTTATCAGATCAATGCGGAAGTTTTCGGTATCACCTCACCGTATATTGATGCCCAACTGATTTTCATACTGGCGACATTGTTTTCGAGATTGTCGGTCAGCGATGTCAGCGCGCATATCAATTCTCTCGGATGTCCCGAATGCCGTCCGAAATTCAAACAGGCACTGAGCGACTTTCTGTCTGCCAAAACAGAAAGTCTATGCTCGGATTGTCAGCGCAGACGCGATAAAAATCCGCTCAGAGTCTTGGATTGCAAAGTACCGACCTGCCGGGAAGCTATGACAGACGCGCCTTCTTTATCGGAATATCTGTGTGCGGACTGCAACAGTCATTTCGATACGGTGAAAAACTCATTGATGAATCTGAATATTCCCTTTGAAGTGGATAAGCGTCTGGTGCGGGGATTGGATTATTATACCCGAACCACCTTTGAAATTCAGACCACTTCTTTGGGTGCGCAAAGTGCGGTTGCAGGCGGCGGGCGTTATGACGGGCTGATAAAAATGCTCGGAGGTCCCGATATTCCGGGCATCGGATTTGCTATCGGGCTTGACCGGCTTGCCGAAATCGTGGCAATGAATCATCCGCCGATTGAAAACAAACCCAAGCTGTTTATTGCTGCTTTGGGGCAGAAAGCTCAGGATAAAGCATTTCAATGGAGTTGCGCGCTCGGACTTGACGGAATCCGGGTCGAAAGCGATATGGCAAACGGCAGTCTCAAAAGTCAGATGAAAAAAGCAGATCGCTGCGGTGCGGATTATGTGCTGATGCTGGGCGATAAAGAATTGGAGGACGGCGCGGCAGTTTTGCGAAATATGCTCAATAAGGAGCAGGAAACGATTCCGATAGACAATATCCTGAATAATCTGAAAATGAAGATCGGGTAATACGCGCTATTTTGCTTCCACAGGATATGAAATCGCGGCGAGCAGCATATTGCCATATTGATTCCACAGCAAATCGGCAGGCGTATCTTTTACTGATGCGGGCAGTTCGATGGTAACAATGGGAATATTCATGTTCACGCCCGCGTAGCTGCCCAGAGAACCCGGTTTTGCGCCCAGCTTGCACCGGGGCAGATCGGAATGCTTTGCAATATGATCGGCAAGCCCTTCGCCGGGACCGTCATAATCAATGCACGCCAGCGGCTGATGAAGAGCGATGATACGCTGCGGGCGATACTGATTGACCAGTTTGGCAATGGCAATGGCTTCCGGTTCGGTCAGAGATTTTGTGCCGGAAATTCTTCCGGTGGTATGATTGGAAGACGGAAAATTGCGATTCAAATCTATGCCATTGATATTATAGCGATAATTGTGAAAACAGCCATCGGGATTGACATGCGGAACCAGAATCAGCCGCAAGCCTTCGGAGATTTCGGGATGTTCGTAAAGATATCCGGCAAAGCGATACAGCAGTGCCGCGCCTTCGCATTCATCGCCATGAACTGCGGCAATAATGAGAACCGTTGCGCCGCTGTCGCCGATAAACAGGCTTTTGATCGGGCGGTTTTCCACAGAATAGCCGATAATGTGATGTGTGATCACTGCATATTTTTTTTCCGGAATTTTCTGAGTAACCACCACTTGCTCCGCAGGCGGATGAATACATGAAACCATTGAAATCATCAGGAGAATAATAACGCTATGGGCGCGAATACGGGACATGAGACATTCCTTTTCACAAGAGATTGTCTGATTGTAAAAAAGATCAGCGCGATTTGCCAATACTTTTTGGGTGTCAGCATCGTTTTTCTGAGTTTTGCATTCTGCGCGGATGCACAGGATTATCTGAGCCTCAAATGGAGTTTCAATATTGGTCGGGGAATCAACACCACACCGGCATTTGCTTCTGACGGGCTGATCTATGCCGGTGCGGATGACGGTATTTTATACGGATTTTATTCGGATGGCAGCAAAAGCATCGCGCTCTTGTCCACCGGCGGACAGATAGTATCTTCTCCGGCAATCGGCAAGGACGGAACGATTTTTATCGCTTCGAAAGATCACTACGCATACTCGGTCAGCACTGCCGGAAAACTGAAATGGAGGCTGTCTTCAGATAATCCGATCATAGCTTCTCCGGCAATTGCATCGGATGGTTCGGTCTATATTGCATCTGCTGACGGATATCTGTATGCATTGCGCTCGGAAGGCACACTGGCGTGGCGGTTTCAAAGCGGTCTGCCGATCACGATTGACCCGGTTGTCAGCGCGGACGGAACAGTTTATTTTGTCTCAGGACAGATTCTGTACGCGATCCGAAGCTCGGACCGACTTCAGAAATGGTATCTGGATGTCAAGGCAAATCCGTCTTCTCCGGTACTGGACAGTGACGGAACGGTTTATATCAGCGCGGACAGCGGCTATGTGTATGGAGTCAATCCGACAGACGGCAAGGTGAAAACTTCCTTCAAAACCGACACCAGAGCAGCACTGTCTTCTCCGATTATCGGCAGAAACAGTATCTTGTATGTGGGATCGGCTGATCTGCATCTTTATGCGTTTGATCCTGAAAACTCTGAAGAAGCGAAATGGCGCGCGGAAACCGACAGTGCAGTGATCGCTTCTCCTCTGCTCGGATCAGATGATGTGATTTATGCTGTTTCCTCTGCGGGAACCGTGTATGCGATCAGCAGTATCACAGGCAAAATCCTGCAAAGTCTGTCAATCGGGGCAAGCTCTGGTTCTCTGATGATGGGTCCTGACGGAACTCTGTATATGGGAACAACATCGGGATATCTTGCTGCAATCTCAACACTTTCCAAAAACGGACCTGCCACATCGGCATGGCCCATGTTCGGGCATGATATTCGCCATACCCATCGCAACGGATCGAATCTTGCTCCTACTGCAGATGCGGGAGATGATCGCACGGTTACGGAAAATGACCGGGTTTCATTGGACGGCTCAGGCTCATCGGATCCGGATTTCGGAATTTTTTCATATTATTGGACTCAAATCGGCGGTGTTACGGTTACGCTTGAAAATACGACTTCTATCCGCCCGGAATTTACCGCGCCGAGCATTGAAAATGAAGAAGAGCAACTGACGTTCCAATTGACCGTTACAGACAGTCACGGACTGACCTCGACCGATACCTGCACGG
>CAZMDM010000520.1:0-6573 GCA_964564775.1 uncultured Desulfonema sp.
ATATTGAGGCGGTTTGCGGAATTTTGTGAAGACTCATGACAAATATCTCATTTAAATAACACACCTTTTCAACTGTGTAACTCGTAATTATATCGAATCTGAAAAATAACAGAGCAATAAATCGCCCGGCTGTAAGCAGAAGCTTGCTTAGGCAGACATGAGCCTTCAGCCCGGAAATTTATTCCGGGGCTTCGGGGCGGATTATGACAGAATATGTTTCAGTTTTCATATAACTCATAAGAGTTATATTCATCCGAATCACTTCCATGCCTGTTTTTCCGGCGCTGATGATATTTAACGCTGCATAATTCTGAGATATTTGAAGAATGTGATTCAGATCAATTCCCATGATGTCCGCAAGAATAACCCGGTTGACGCCCGCATGAGAAACGATGAGAACATCTCCGGAGCTTTGCGAGCAGATATCATAAAATACCGGAAGCACCCGGCGGGAAAGATCGGAAAAGCTTTCTCCTCCCGGAGGACGGAATTGTTTCAGATTCCTGCCCCGAAGCTCCCATTGTTCGGGGAAATTTTTCCGAATCTCCGCCATAGCAATCCCTTCCCATCTGCCAAGAGAAATTTCCCGAAGCTCTTTTCTGACACAAATTCTGTCTGAAAATGCTTCGGCAATGATTGTTGCAGTGACTAGGGATCGCGCAAGATCACTGCAAAAGATTGTTTCGGGAAGGCGGTTTCGGAAAAATTCCCGCCACGCTTCTGCCTGCCCGATTCCTTCCTGAGATAACGGGATATCTGCCTGTCCGATATAGGTTTTTTCGGGAAAACTCCGAATCCTTCCATGACGAAGAAGATAGATTATTGGGGTTCTGATATCGCTCATTATATCTTCGGACCGACCTTTAGTTTTACTTTGTATCCGAACCTTACGGAACGGACGCTGGCATTCATGCAGGTGATATTCTGATTGCAGATCGTTCTTCGGAGCTGTCGGACAGTTCCTCAAACAAATTGATCTTCACATTGCCATCAGGGAAACGGGCAGTTATCTCCAAATCGCCACCCAATGCCTTGATAAAACTACGCAAGGTACTGATATACATATCCGCACGCCGTTCCATTTTGGAAATCGCCGCCTGATTCACATGAAGACTTTTTGCAATCTCTTCCTGACTTAACAGTCGTGCTTTACGCAGTTCATAAAGAGGCATTTCATGAATCATCTTTTCAGTCAGTAAATCAGATTTTTTTCTTGCCTCAAGCGACATTTTATCACGAAGTAATTTATAGGGTTTAGCCATAGTTGCCCTCCTTTTGTATGCTATTCAGATGTTCGGCATACAGTTTTTCTGCTATCGGAACGAATCGTTTGTACCATCTGGCATTTCCGGTTTTATCTCCGCCGATGAGTAAGATGGCAACCCGTCTCGGATCAAATGCGTAAAGAATTCGATAAGGACGACCTTTGTGCTGAATTCTCAACTCCCGAATTTCTCCGTATTTCGAGTCTTTGATAGCAGAACTATAGGGATACGGAAGTTCAGGTCCTTTTCTGATCAGCAATCCCACAATCGCATCTACGGATACTTGCTCATCTTCATCAAGGGAATTCCACCATTGTTCGAATTGATCGGTGTATTCGACTTCGTATTCCATGAATGGAATATAACTTTCATGGAATATTTTGTCAAGAATAGCCCATGAATTTATTCATGGGATCGGGATTTTCTGACAACAGACCTCGATGGAAGTCTCCAAAACTCTCTCTATTTTTGCCTTCAACGCCATGCAGATTGCTTTCCGGCGCAACACCGCGTCTTTTGCTTCCGGGTCATGCCCATAGCGATTCAAGGCATTTTCAAATCGCTGTTCCAAGCTGATAAATCGGTCTTTCTTCGTCATCTTATCCGCAATGTAAACAATTTCCGCCTCATTGATTTTTGCATCCGGATGAAAATCCAAATCCGTGTGCTGAGATACGATCTTCGCAACACGGGAAAATCCCATTTCAAAAAGCATTTCCGCACCTTTTTCCGCATGGCGTTTTTGTCCTTTGGCAATATCGTGAAGCAGTGCAGCAGCACTCACAAGACCGGTGTTCATATCTGCTCCTGCCTGCCGAAGTGCCTGAGATATCGAGCGTGCGGTTTTTTCCACCTGCCAGCAATGGGATATGATTTTTTCATCCACGCGGCAAACCTGTTTCAAAATGGTTTCGCATTCCCGAATATCGGGAATACCATGATTCTGAGCCTGAATGAGAATATCTTGGTAATCTTCGGGACTGTTCATATTCGATAAGATATGTCTGTCCGGAACCGGAATCTCTGCGGCTATCGGCTCGAAATTCTGAAGAATGCCCATCAGTCCTTTTTCCGCACTGCTTTCCAGAATCGGAGAAATCAACTCTTCCGGAATCAGGGGGGGGTGTCCTCGTTTTCCATCAAAGCAGGGATGGATGATTTTTCCCGGATTTTTTATATATGCAGATGCAAGTAATCGTATGGTCAGTGGGCGGATCAGACAGACATCTGCGGGCAGAATAAAGAATGCATCGGTTTTTTCTTTTTCCAGACATTGAACTCCGCGTTTCACAGAAGAAAACATGCCGCTCGCAAATTCGGTATTTTCCACGATTCGCACATCTGAGGATTGAAGCGCGTGCTTTACTTCCGAAGCGCGATGCCCCGTAACTACTATGATATCCTTGATGTTTTCAAAAATTCCGATAGCTCGCTCAATCACGGTTTTTTCTCGGATCGGCAGCAAGGGCTTGAATGCGTTCATCCGTGAGGAATAGCCTGCTGCCAAAATAATTGCAGAAAATCGTTCATAATTCATTTCGACATCCGGGCGCGTTCCTGAATCAGTTCTGCTGCGATACTGACTGCGATCTCTTCGGGGGTTTGTCCGCCGATACTTATGCCGATGGGCGAATGAACCCGGTCAATATCCTGCTGCCGATACCCCGTATTCAGAAGCGCCTTGTAAATATTGTCCCGCTTTCTCCTGCTTCCGATCATTCCGATATAACCCGCATTTGTTTTCAGTGCCTGAGCCAAGACGACTCTGTCATGCAGATGTCCCCGGGTGAAAATGACAATAAAGGAATCTTCATCAATACGAAGGTCGGCAAACGCATTTTCAAAGCTTTCGATCACACGGATTTCATGCGAATCCGGAAAATGATCCGCATTGGCAAATTCTTTGCGGTCATCCACGACCGTAACGTGAAAGCCGATCAGAGAGCAGAGGTGTGCCGTAGGTTTTGCCACATGACCCGCGCCGAACAGAAAAACGGATTTGGGTCTGAGTGCAGGCTCGATGATGAGTGATAGATTGCCGAGGGTTACGAATCTCAGAGACGCGGCATTGCCGGTTTCGCGGACAATTTGATTCAATGTGTCAGCCTGAAGCGACAGCGTGCCGGATAACAACACTCTGTCTTGGCTCAGTACGCCATGAGAAACGCGTTCGACGGTTTTTCTGTCGCCTTCGATGGCGGTGATCAGAAATCCGCTTTCTCTTTTTTCCAGAAGGCGATTCCAGCGAAGAAAGATATCCGCGATTTCACCATCAGGACGAATATGATCCAGAAATATTTCCGCCTGACCGCCGCAGATCATATCCATTGACGCAACATCCTTGTATGACAGGTCAAAGGGCATGAATGCCGAATTATCGCCATTGCGGATCATCGTAACGGCTTTTTCCATAACCCGTGCTTCCAGCAGTCCGCCGCCGATGGTTCCCGTAATTTTACCATCGCCCGTGATGAGCATCTTGGTTCCCGAAATTCTGGGTGTTGATCCCTCATGGCTGATAATGGTCGCTATGACAAATCCGGTTTTGTTTTCCAGCAATGCACATGCTTTTTTCGATAGAAGATTCATCATGTCCGTATGTCTCCTTTTTTTACCACCAACTGGCGTTTCGCCGTACCAGTAAAGAATCGACTATTACGCGTCAGATGTATATCGGAAATTTCAAGGATATGTTGCCGAAATGCTTCTCTGATCTGGGAGATATTCATAATCGCATGGCGCACTTGTCCAAGTATTTCTGTCGGATTCCGATTGTCGGCATATAGCGATATTTCCAGAAAATCGCAGGATTCTGACTGCGAAATCTGCGCCTGATAGTTCCATACTCCCGGAATGGCAAAGATCGCCTCATCTAACAGAGGCATTGTCAGTTTGGAATGGTTTCTCAGCCGGAAAATATTTTCGATTCTTCCAAAAATCGGCTTCATGCGCCGCAGCACGCTTCCGCACGGACAAGGTTCCGTAATAAAACTGCTCCGGTCTCCGGTGCGATAGCGGATCAGCGGCATGGCATTTCGCGTCAGTGTGGTGAAAACCACCTCGCCGGATTCTCCGTCGGGAACCGGCTGACCGGTGTCAGGAGCGATAATTTCAAACCAAATATCCGCTTCTCTCAGATGATAGCCATCGAATGCCCGGCATTCCACACCGCCGCCCAGCCCCATTTCGGTCATTCCGTAATGCTGAAACACATCGCAGCCCCATGTCCGCCGGAGTTCGGATATGATGGAATTCGGAATGTAATCGCTGCTGAGAAGCACAGATTTGATCTGTCCTTTTCGTACTGCCGAGCTTTTTTCATGCCGAGCCATAGACAATATCTGTACCGGAATCCCTACCAGACAGTCAATATGATTTTCGATAACTTCAGCCAGAGCAGATTCAGGGTCTGTAACGGGACCATGCACGATGCCTTCGACATCCATTCGGGCAAGCGCCTTTACCAGCAGATCGCCCACGCTTCCGGGAGTGGTTCCCGGCATCAGGATCAGCACCTTCTGCTTCGGTTTTACCATCGCTGAGATGCCGTGCTGAAAAAAGTCCGTTGTCAGTTCCATGTCCGATTCGCTGAAAAACACGCGCTTGGGAGCAAGCGTGGTTCCCGATGTCCGCAGAGTAACCACTCTGGCAACCTGATCCTGAGAAACGCATAAAAAGCGCATGGGATCCGTGCGGATATCATCGGCAGTGGTGAACGGAAATTGAGCCAGATCGCTCAGGCTCGTCAAAGGTTTGTCGGAAATTTCGGAAAACAAGTTTCGGTAAAACAGGCTGTGAGTTCTTGCATAAGCAATGGTCTCGTTGATTTTATTCAACTGCCATTCGGCAAGAGCCTTGCGAGATAATGCCTGCCCGGAACCCAGTCCGATTTTCCGGGCGATATGATATTCCAAAGGCGTTATGGGAATTGCTCTCATCCGCGATACAATCTTTTTCCGTCCGAAGCTGTCAGGTTGTATAAACAAAAGGGAATCAGCCGCCCGTCGGGAGCCATAACATGAATGCAGCAGTCCTGCACCCTTTCGATATCCAGATTCCATACATCCTGAAATGCCATTGCGGAAACCGAAAAGGTATGGCTACGCGCCCGTTCGATAAACTCTTCCATGCGGATCAGCCCGCGATTTTCCGAGTCTGAGGCAAGATCGCACGAGCAGGAAGAACACGAATGATTCGCTTTCATCGGCGAAGCCCATTGTCTGGCAATGTATGAAATGGCTTGGATAGCCCCCTGTTCGGCATCTGTCGGAGTGTCGCAGCAGGATTTCGGAGAGTTCAGAGGCTTCACTTTCCGATCAGGCATAATGATATAATTGCCGTGAAATGAACATCGGGCATTTTCACATCCGGGAGGACGGAAATCTTCGACGCGGAACATGCCTCCCGAATGAATTTCAATGCCGCGCATCAGTTCCGGCAGGGTGATCCGGCGTTTTCCTTCTCTGTCCTCAAAATATCTTCCGAAATAGCTGATCGGCTGAAAATGCACCGCTCGGACTGCCGGAGACAGACCCACTGCTGTTTTCAGGATATCTCCGACACTATCTGCATTGATTCCCGGAACCACCGTACAAACCAGCACGATACCGATACCGGCTTTTTCTAACTGTTCGATAGCAGCCATTTTTTCTTTCAGAAGCGTTCTTCCCCTAAGTTTCCGATATACCGAATCATCAAGGCCGTCAAACTGAAGAAATGCCGATGCAAGTCCCGCGTCTTTCAGTGCCTTCACATAGTCTGTATCGTGGGATAAACGAATACCGTTGGTATTGATCTGAATAAATTCAAAGCCGGTTTTCCGTCCGATGCGGACAATTTCGGGAAGATCATCGCGAAGCGCAGGTTCGCCTCCGGAAAGCTGGATATTGCAATTTTCCGCAGCCTGCCAAGCATTTCGGAACCAACAACAGATGCTCTCTACGGACGGATCGGGCGAAGACTCTCTGCCCGCGTCCGCGTAGCATACGGGACAGCGAAGATCGCATCGGTCGGTTACTTCGAGAATAATGGTACAGGATCGCTGCCGATGATCGGGACAAAGACCGCAGTTGTATGGGCATCCCTTTTCGATATTATGAAAAGCAACCCTCGGAGGTTTGGGAATTTTGGGACGCTTCCATGCGGTAAAATCCGGGCTGCCTTGCCAAATCAACGTGGAAAACTAGCCGTGTGATGTACAGACTTTTTCCAGAAATAGCGCATTTACACGCATAATCCTTCTGGCCTAGCGTGTCATTAGGAATTCGGGTCAGGGGATCTGTGAGTTTTCGTTCATATGCTTCAGAGG